>DNHK01000312.1 GCA_003485905.1 Gammaproteobacteria bacterium
GGGGGCCTAGCAACCTTTCCTTCGATTGCAAGTGCCGCTGAAGGCAATTTAGAGGCAAATGATTACGTTGGAATTTCGTTCTGGCTGATTTCAATGGCTCTTGTAGCTGCAACAGCGTTCTTTTTCCTCGAGACGCAGCGAGTATCAGCCAAGTGGAAAACATCTCTGACTGTCTCCGGTCTTGTGACTTTAGTTGCTGCAGTTCACTATTTTTACATGCGTGACGTTTGGGTTTCCACCGGAGAAACACCAACAGTTTATCGATACATTGATTGGCTTATAACTGTTCCTCTATTAATGGTTGAGTTCTATCTGATCCTTAGAGCCGTTGGTGGGGCATCAGGGGGAATTTTCTGGCGCATTATGATTGGCACGCTTGTAATGTTAATTGGTGGCTATGCTGGTGAAGTTGGCTATATCAATCAATGGGCAGGCTTCATAATTGGAATGGCCGGTTGGGCATTTATACTTTATGAAATCTTCCTTGGTGAAGCCGGTCGTATGTCTGCAGAAAAAGCTTCCGCAGCTGTGAAGTCAGCATTTTCAACAATGCGTTGGATTGTCACAATCGGTTGGGCAATCTACCCGATTGGGTACTTCTATGGTTATCTAGCAACAGGCGATCCTAAAGCATCTGCAGATATGCTCAACATCATCTATAATTTTGCTGACGTACTAAATAAAATTGCGTTCGGTGTGATTATCTGGAATGTAGCTGTCACTGAAAGTGAATCTGCAAGCTAATATGTTTAGGGGTGGTCTAAAAAGACCGCCCCTTTTACTATCTGGAGATATTTCCAGATTTGCCAAAGTTCCAACTTTATTCATATCGAATATGTAAACTGCATTGGGTTTCTAAGGCTATGTCAAAGTTATGTTCTCTGGTAAACAGTGCTCAGGTTCCCAATAAAACTGCTACAGTCTATTCATCCACTGATGTATCCTCTCTTGTTTGTTATGTAAAAAATTGCTTGCCTGAAAGTAACCACCCACTATCAGAGGCGGCCGCTCATCACTTTTTTAAGCCTGGTAAGTTACTGCGTGCCAAAATGGCAATAAGGGCATCAAATTATCTGAATATAGAACAGGTTGCTGCACTCCCATGGGCCGCTGCGGTTGAAATACTACACAATGCATCTTTGATACACGACGACATCTGCGACGGAGACGCCTTGCGTAGAGGCAGGCCATCTGTTTGGCATAAATACGGTCCAGATACTGCGCTAATGCTTGGTGATTGGTTAATTGCACTCGCTTTTGAATTGGCCGCTGAGGCAGCTCAAATATCAGCTACGCCAGTACTCGTTAAAATACTCGCTGATCAAATGAAATTAACAACTGTTGGCGAAGTTGGTGGGCTTGGTATTAAACAGATGATTAATTGGCATGATTACGTTGATTTATCTGCTAACAAAACTGCTCCACTGCTAGCCGCCCCGCTTCAAGGCATCATGGCAATGGCTCAGCAAAATGACTCATCTGCACCTATTGTTGCTTATTTCAGGCGTCTTGGTAGCGCTTATCAAATTGCAAATGACATCTTAAACTTTGAAGGTACAGATGGTGCTGAGACACAAGGTTCAGATCTCGCACGCCGTTCCCCAAATGGAGTCACTGTGATCTACCGTCAAATGCTCAGCACACCAGAACAGATGAGATTTGATAGTTGGTACAGAACTAGCTGCAATTCCTTACTTGAAGACTGGCGCGATAAAATAATAGCATCAGAAGCATTGAACACTACCACAAGAAAAATGCATGAAATTTTTTGTGATTGTGAGCAATTATCAGAAGAACTTCCAGCTGAGTTATACGAAATCATATCCCCCCTTCATACAATGGTGAAACAGGTTTGTGAGAAATCAATTAGCTCGTTCATGCTTAATCGAGATGATTAGTAAATATGCCGTCACAACCTAATAAACTCCATCAAAACGTTGTCTTACCAAAAGAAGATAATTCAAGTGATATTCTAGTGATTGGTGCTGGCTTTGGTGGTATTGCGGCAGCGTTAAGGATGCGTGCCAAAGGGTTTTCTGTTACTCTTCTTGACCGATTACCTGAAATCGGCGGCCGGGCGCAAGTTTTTTCAAGAGGTGGTTTCATACATGATGCTGGTCCAACAGTCATTACGGCTCCATTCCTATTCGATGAATTATATGAATTATTTGGAGAAAAGCGCTCTGACTATCTTGAATTTAAAGGATTAGACCCTTGGTACAGGTTCTATTTTCATGGAGGCCATAAATTCGATTACAGGGCAAGTATTGAGGACACAAAGAAGGAAATTAAACGTTTTAATCCTGCTGATGTTGCTGGATATGATAGACTTCTTGCTGCTTCAAAGAGTATTTTTGAGATTGGTTTTGAAAAGCTTTCAACAAAACCGTTCACTAATTTTTTTACCATGCTCCAACAGCTGCCATCACTAATAAGATTAAGGTGTTATAGAACTGTTGATGGAATGGTTAGAAGTCATATTAAGCATCCCTTACTACGACAAGCATTCTCAATTCATCCACTACTAGTGGGTGGAAATCCTTTTAGTACAACCTCAATTTATTGCTTAATTCATTATTTGGAACGTCGTTGGGGTGTCTATTTCTGCATGGGTGGGACGGGTAAGATTGTCAGTGAATTATACCGGCTTCTGGAGCGAACTGGGGTGAATGTTGTTACAAATACTGACGTTACAGAGATAATTATAAAAAATGATCGTGCAACAGGTTGTCGAAGCAGAGATGGAAGATCCTTTAACGCTAATCGTATTATTTGTAACGCTGATCCACCAACCGTTTATAGTGAAATGTTGCCAAAATCAGTTGCGCGCAGAAAACGCATTTTACCTACCTCTTTAAATCAATACTCAATGGGCCTCTTTGTGTTGTTTTTTGGTACACGAAAAACTTATCCTAATCTTGCCCACCACACAATTTGGATGGGGCCACGATTTAAAGAGTTATTAAGGGACATATTTGACCGGAAATTACTTAGCGATGATTTCTCATTATATATTCATCGACCGACTGCCACAGACCCTAGTTTTGCACCTGATGGATGTGATAGCTTTTATGTTTTATGCCCAGTCCCTAACCTTCTTGCCGATATTGATTGGAAGATAAAAGGCTCATGGTTACGATCACGTATAATAGATGAGCTAGAGGCTACTATAATGCCCGATCTTAAATCTTGTATTACTGATGACTTTTGGATGACACCAGAAGACTTCAAAAAAGATTATAGATCTATGCACGGTGCTGGATTTTCAATTTCGCCAATATTTTCCCAATCAGCTTGGTTTCGCTACCACAATCGTGACCCACATATTCCAAATTTGTATTTTTCTACTGCTGGTGCGCATCCAGGTGCAGGCATCCCTGGTGTGTTATGTTCTGCAAAAGTTGTTGAGAACCTTATCGATGAAGAGGAAATTTTTCCCTAAACTGTCAAATCTCTACCCTAGAGGTATTTAGTCTATTGATGTAGCGTTGAATAATTGATGCACCCAAACGAAAAAATAACACCGTTTCAGTCTCTATCAATAAATGGTCGCAGCTTTTACTGGGCGAGCATTTTTCTATCCCCTTACGATAGAAAAAAAGCAGCTAGATTATATGCATTTTGCCGGATTCTTGATGACCTAGCAGATGGCGACATACCGGGTGGAGAAGCTCGCCTTACTCAGCTGCAATCTGAGCTTCAATCAAGCAATGAAGATTATGATTTCGCTTCCTCTGGGTTTGAATTTTTCCCCCATGATGTGTCATCTTTGAGGCCAGTTCTTTCTGCCTTATTAGATGGATTGGTTCAAGATGCGGGAGGGATAATTCGCCTAAATTCTAAGCGGGATTTACTTAGATATGCTTACTGCGTTGCAGGGACTG
This sequence comes from Gammaproteobacteria bacterium, assembly GCA_003485905.1. Taxonomy (GTDB): domain Bacteria; phylum Pseudomonadota; class Gammaproteobacteria; order Arenicellales; family Arenicellaceae; genus UBA10349. The sequence continues at coordinate 3,885 of DNHK01000312.1, forward strand.
TTGGTCTATTGATGTGTGAAACTTTGAATTGTCATAATCCTCTAGCCAAATCGCATGCTATCGACCTTGGCATTGGCATGCAATTAACAAATATTGCCCGTGACGTTTTAGAGGATGCCCGTATGGGTCGACGTTATATCCCAGGAGAGTGGGTGTCAGACCTCTCCCCTGAAGCAATTTGCATTGCCGCAAAAAAAGTAAATTCTTCTGAAAATTTACTTGTCAAAAAAGCCGTGAAACAGCTGCTAACGCTCGCAGATAAATATTACCAAAGTGGGACCATCGGCTATAGATATTTACCTTGGAGAGCTCGTATTTCTATCGCTGTTGCGGCTGAGGTCTATCGTGAGATTGGTATGCAGCTTGCTCAATCAGGCTACAGCTGGCATATGGGTAGACAGGTTACCAGCAAAGCTTCCAAGCTACGATGCTCATTTAAGGCGATTATGAACTTAATTTTCTGTCGGCGTCGAATGGATTCAGAAACACACGATTACACATTGCATAATGCCCTTAAAGGACTACCAAATATCAAATAAATTATGGTAATTTAATCTATGCCAGCTATACAAATCATTGGTGATGGATGTGCAGGGCTCTCACTTGCAGCACGTGCGAGAGAGCTGCCAGACCATCAGTTAACATTGATTGTCCCAGAAGGAGCTCCACGACAGCAAGAACACATATGGGGTTTTTGGCACCTCCCAATTCTTAATACAGCAGCGGGGCTCTCTCATTGTTCTTGGAAGAATTGGCAAGTTGTAACTAATGAGAAAACAGTTGTACTCACTTCAATTAACTACCCCTACCATGCCATTTACCGTAGTCGTTGGACCTCTATGTGCAAGGAGCTTGCAATTGCACATGGCGTCAAAATTGTTAGTCAGTCAAAAGTAGCAAGCGATCAGAAAGCACAAATTCTTGATACCAGGCCGCAACCAGTCCCACATGGACAACTGATGCAGCATTTTATAGGTTGGGAGGTGTTGGCTAAAAGTGGTTCTTTTAATCCATCCGTTGCAACAATGATGGATTTCCGATGTGATCAGTCACGTGGTATTCATTTTATATATGTCTTACCATTTTCTGATAGCGAAGCTCTTGTCGAATCCACTATGTTTAGCTGTGATAGAGAACCAGATGAATTTTTTGAGAAAGCAATTTTAGACTACCTAAAACTTTGTCATTCTAAGCAAGTTGTTTCAGTGAAGCGCACTGAAAAAGGCGCGATTCCAATGGGCTTATTAGAGCGCTCAGACGTTTCTGTAGTAGGTCTCGGTGGAAATGGCGGCGCAATCAAACCTTCTAGTGGTTACGCATTTTATTTCATTCAAAAGCAAATATCTGTAGCAATTTTATCAGCTCAAACCAAAAACAAATTAATGAAAATCACCTCACCTCATAAAAACATTGATTTATGGATGGATCAAATGTTTGTAAAAGTTCTTAAAGAATGGCCTGCCGTCACCCCCCATATATTTATACAGCTTGCCGATGCATTAAGTGGTGATGAATTCGCTTTATTTATGAGTGGGGAAGCATGTTGGCGCCTTCGCTTGAAGGTGATTTTTTCGATGCCTAAATGGATTTTTATCAGATCATTTATACAGTCACTTTATAGTAATTTTTTAAAATTTAAAATAGGCGCTTAATGTTGCTCAATTCTTTAATTTCAGATTTTAGCACTCTTGACTTTGCTGCACTTATGGCAATTTCACTAATAGGCTTACCCCATGGCGCTGCAGATGGGGCAATTGCAGGGTATATCGGTTATACAAGGCAGCCTGGTAGCTTGTTTAAATTCTTTGGTCTTTACATCGCAATGGCTGTGTTAGTCATATTGTTTTGGATGCTATTCCCTACAATCTCACTGATGGTTTTTTTAACAATAAGTATCATTCATTTTGGTCTTGACGTTGCCCGCACAAAGCAAGGATGGATGTCTTTAGTACAAGGATACGCTCACGGATGTGTGGTAATAGTTGGTATTAGCCAATGCCATAAAGAAGAAGTCCTACAAATTTATTCTTTCCTTATTGGCAAGGATGCTGGTCCAGTTTGGGTTATGATTGATTTTATTTCTATTATTTTTCTGATTGTCTTGGTCTTTTATACATGCAAAGCAATCTTAGACACCAAATGGCGTCTTGAGTTTATCGAGCTATTGGTTTTGCTTATATTATTTTCACAGTTTCCACCTTTAGTTAGTTTTGCAATTTATTTTTGTGGCCTTCATTCAGTCCGTCACTTTCGAAATATTTGGCTGCCTTTGAGAAATACCATTCCTTTAAGAAATATTTGCCTTCAAATCGCTAGTTTTACTTGTATCACTTGGGCATTGGGGGGATTGATAATTTGGCTGGCTATGTTTCAGGTCTCAGCCGACGTAGCATTTATTCGTATTATATTTATTGGACTAGCAGCGTTAACCGTTCCTCACATGATATTAGTAGATGGATTATACCATCGTCATCTAAGTGTTACATCATGTGGTAAACCTTAATATTTTTAGCATTCACCTAGAATTTTAAGATTAAAATTGGTTTTAACTAGTATCCATACTTCGCTTAATTACCTAAATTCAACAAGTAAGTGCAACTCAACGTGTCGTAATAGAGGTTAATCTGCGGAAGCATCATAGCCTTTCGTTCCGGCAAGAATGAAAGGCACATATGAGACGCTACACTCAGTTAACCCAAGATCAAAGATACCAGATACAGGTATTAATGAAAGCGGGACTGAACCAGACAGAGACGGTACTAATTGTGTGTGTTCATAAGTCTACGATCTGCCGTGAATTCAAACGTAATACAGGCTTGCGTGGTTACTGACCAAAGCAAGCCCACAGGCTAAATCTGGACTTAGCCAACTAGGTGTTGCATAAAACGACTAATCTTACCCCCCTTGCTGGCTGTCAGTGTGAGCGGTGAGGCTGTAGCAGCTAATGATGAAGCTATTCTGCTGCATTGTTTTGGTGACGCCACGATTGAAAAAACATACGAATTGCGAGAGATGGGTCTTGGCTAGAGCCCGGCCTTATTCCTAACAGAGATGCAAGGTTTAAGAGCGCTGGAGGCATTTGGTATTACAAAAATGAGGACGTGAATGGCAACCCGATAGAATACCGCTTTTCTATAGAGACAATGAAACGGGTCCTAACAGTCGGTGACAGTTGGGTTTTTTCTCATTGTTTCCCCAACCAAAACCCATTCACCAACTAGCAAAAAGAAGGTGTCTGTCACCCACTATTTTGTTATGAGTCTCGCAAAGCGCTTGGTTCATACTATCCATCTATTTACTCAATCTGGACGTACGGAATATTACACCATCGTGTCGTATAGCGAGGTGACAAACGCTCCTGACGCATACGCCATTTTGCTCCCTTTGGCGATAATCCAAGCCCAATAGAATCACGTCCAAACCGTGCATTGAGCTTACCGTAAAGCGGGCGTCCTGCTTTTAGAGTTATCATCTGAGCAAGACGTTATACCATCATTGTTCGATGATCAGTTGAGCGGTGTGGAGCCATTGATGAAGGCGTTAGATCAAGTTAACGCAAGGTTTGGGCGTGGTTCTATTGGGCTGGGGTTATCACCTAAGGGGGCAAAGTGGCGAATGCGTCAGGAGCGGTTGTCACCACGTTATACAACACGTTGGCAGGACATTCCGCACGCTCGACTTTGAACTAACGACACCCGCAATACGGGGTAAGAAGCGCTGTGGGATTCACAGTGGCCTATCAACAGGCGCGCCAAAGGGAAATAAAAATGCCCTTAAGCACGGCAAATACACTGAGAAAGCTATTGCAGAGCGCCGCTATATCTGGGAGCTGATTAGTGATTGTATACGGCTTACTGATGAAATGTGGCGGTGCAAAATAAGAACCTGTCATTGAGTGAAGCCAGTTCTTTTTAGGGCTGTTAAGGTCTCGACGTGTAGAATCGTTAAGAATCTATAATCTTTAATTTAATACGTTAAGGCTGCGGAAGATCTTTCAATAACAGCACACTAGCTACCAATGATGCGGTCGATAACACGATGGTATCCACAGAAGAAATATAAGTTGCGGCTGGACACAATACACTCGGAGAATACAACTTGATTATGCTACATCTCCCCCCTCCCCTTTGATTTTGGAGGTATTATATGTTCACAATACTTACAGTTATTCTTATTAGCGCCAGTGTTAGTGAATGCTTACTCCCCCGCGAATATAGGGCCCAAAAATTTAAAGAAAATTGTGTTTCATATGGTTTCGTTATTGGCACGACAGAATTTGCCCAGTGTATGCAAACCGAGAATGCTAACTGGGGTGCAGCATCTCAGCAGAATATGCAGAATCTGCAAAATACTTTGAAAAATGAAGCAGATCGCAGACAAGCACAGACTGACAAATTGAATAACCAGAACAGGCAAGTTAACTGCACCACACGATATTATGGGAATACAGCCCGGACCACGTGCAACTAGATACACAGGATCAACCTCACCTAGACATTCGATCTATCAGACTATCATGACTTCTCAACACAGGTTGTGGTTGGCATTACGCGGGTGATGAAATCGTTTAATTCTTGCTCGCTGTAGCCCTCAATTATTCCGCGTTGTTTAATGTATAAAATCGCATCTTCTGCAGTTTTGAACAGGCCCTCATAAACGTCTTCAAACTCCCAACCTCCTCGTCCAAATAGCTATCCCAATAGCAAAGTTCAGCACGTTCAAATGTATCACCGTCTTGGATCCAACTGTACATGGGAGCCGCCATCGTGTTGTAATTATCATTATAAATACTTGATGATTCGATGTACGTTTCTTCGATCTTACACGTCATTGTGCCTGTGAGTGTCGCATCAACTACTGTGTTAATAAGCTTCTGATCAATCATTCAATTGGCCTTCATTGCGTAAATGGATTTTCGAAAAGAGTGCAGCTATATTTTTTAAGTTCAACACCCCAATCTATCAAGCTATTGCTGGCAATTTTAGGAGCTAATGAGGTGCAGATGGCACTGAGAGGAGCGCATTTTTGGATTGGAATGAATACATTCGTAAGATAGCGATATAAATAAATGGCATAATCAATCAAATAGATTTGATTAAAATTGGAATCCTTAACAAGTTATAATGTGAATTTGAGCCCAAGCTATTTCTAACACAGGACATGAAGTTCAGATATTAGCCTAAAGCGCCATTCTGAATGTGTGTATTAATGTGGGTAATAATAATTTTTGCCAAATAAACAGCAGAAATTATAGGGTAATGGCGGTGGGGGTGGGATTCGAACCCACGGAACCCGCAAAGGCTCAACGGTTTTCAAGACCGCCGCATTCGACCACTCTGCCACCCCACCTGGGTCGCGTAACGCATCTTTCGACGCATTTGATCGGCGGCGGACTTTTACCCCGTGATAATCGGGCGGGCAAGGGAGAACAGTGATAAAATTTCGGAATGTCTCATCTATTTTTCAAATACGCTCAGATGAGATTTTAAATCTCGTGGATTTTGTGACCCGACAACGCCTGAAACATTCGTTTTTTAATATGTTTTGCGTGCGAGGATCGTGGTGTTGGGCGTGTAGTTTTTACTGCGAATATCTTCTTGGTGTGCTAGGTTTTTATTATAATTTTACTAAATTCCCATTCCCGCAGGCATTTAGCTGGGTGAAATTGACATGAGTAAGGTTCAACAATAATGAACGTTTTAACTGGCAATACTGAAATTGTATTCAGAGCTTCGGTTTTTGGCGCGCTCGCGATGGCCATGGTTGTGTCTAATGTTGCGCACGCAGATGGACTTGTAAAAGACAGTGAGCCTAAAGCGTTGGAAGACCCACTTGAAGGCGTGAACCGTGTCACATCGGATGTAAACCGGGGTCTGCGCGAAGCCATTATCGATCCCGTCGTCGATGGCTATCAAGCGGTAACGCCTGATCCTATCCAACAATCAATTTCGAATATATTCTCAAATCTTTCGGAACCTGTGACGGCGATAAGCTCGCTGCTACAAGGTGATACCGAGAATGCGGGTACGGCAACCAACCGGTTTATTATCAATACGACGGTTGGTTTAGGCGGTGTGAATGACGAAGCGACTGACATGGGTTATCAGCAGCGTCGCGAGGATTTAGGCCAGGTCATGGGCGCTTATGGCATAGGTTCAGGGCCACATTTCGTCCTACCCATTTTAGGCCCAACAAATTTACGCGATGTGACAGGTAACATTCTAACCGGATTGGTGAGCCCTGTACCACTAGGCGTGCAAGCAGGCGACGCAGGCGTTCAATATTCGACGTTTCAGGATGATATTAACGCGCTTAATAAGCAGGCGATTGATCCGTATGTAGCCGAGAGAGAAGCGTACGAGCAGCATCGTGCTTTTGTGATTCAAAACGGTGCAGAGATGCAGGTCGATTTTCCATCATTTGATGCACCCGAGGCACAAAGCCTCGCAACGTCTCCTAAATAAACAGATCCATTCATTCGAATCGAGTGCTACTGACAAGTGGCGCGTGAGGCATCACAACGTTTGGCGGCTAAAAGCATATAGTGCCGCTCAATGTATTGTCCGCGCCTCAATACAAAATACAAATTTGAAAACAATATCTTAAAGAATTTCTGCAAGAAACGTGTCACAAGCAGCTCTAGCGCTGATAGGGACTTTATTGCTGATTGATGATTGGCGCGCTAAGCAAAAATTGAGGCAGGCGCTATGTTCTTTTATCTATCAAAAGTATTTTGGTTTTTCGCGGACCCCGGCAATGCATTTCTATTTGCGTTGTTGTTTGGATTTATCTTGGCAAAGACGAGGTTTAAGCCCTTGGGCAAAGGCCTGATTGCTATCTCTATTGTATTTGCATTACTTGTTTCTGTGGTCCCGGTCGGGCCGATGCTTCTAAATACGCTCGAAGAACGCTTCCCTGCGCCAAAGACATTGCCGGATACTATCGCTGGCATTGTTGTGTTAGGTGGTGTTATTGATCCATATCGCAGCGAAATCCGGCAAACACCTGTTATTGGTGGCGCCGTAGAAAGAATTACAATTTCTGCAGACTTAGCGAAGAAATACCCTGAAGCGCGATTGATATATACAGGCGGTTCCGGATCGCTCCGCCATCAAGATCAAAAAGAAGCTGATCATGTTGTTGAGCTATATGAATCGCTGGGTATTCCCCGTGAGCGCCTATTACTCGAAAGAGAGTCTCGAAATACATGGGACAATGCGAAGTTCAGCATTGAAATCGCGTCTCCTGTCTCGTCGGAGAACTGGATACTTGTAACATCTGCGTTTCATATGCCCAGAGCCGTCGGCGTTTTTCGTCGTGTTGGATGGGAGCTTATCCCATATCCAGTCGACTATAATGTAGGTGTCGTTGAAAGTTTTCCATCACCCCTTAGTTTTACGAGAGGACTGGGCTCTTTGTCTCATGCAGGCCATGAATGGATTGGCTTGATTGCATATTGGATAACAGGCAAGAACAGCGCAGCATTCCCCAAACCCCGCTTTTCGGAGGATAAATAACCGTGTCGCATAAACTTTCTCGTGTATTGCTAGGCTTGTTCATGGTGCTTTTGGCATCAACGGCACAGGCAGAACAATCTCAGCCGTTCGATGTTTGGCTTAAAGGATTTAGAGCTGAGGCAGCACGTGCAGGTGTGAATGACGCGTTGCTGGATAGGGCGCTTGGATCTGTGACGCCAATCCCCCGTGTGCTTGAGCTTGATAAGCGTCAACCGGAATTCATGCTGACATTGTGGCGTTATATGGAGATTTATGTTCCAGATTCACGCGTCGCAAAAGGCAAGGAAATGCTCAAGAAGCATGCAGCTCTTTTGGCAGAAATTGAGAAAGACTACGGCGTGCCACCGCGGTTTCTCGTGGCATTTTGGGGCGTTGAGACAGATTTCGGTCGTAACTTTGGTGCATTCCACATGTTGAGTTCGGTCGCAACGCTGGCGCATGACGCACGACGTGCAGACTTCTTTAAGACGCAATTCCTGTCGGCGATCAAACTTGTCGCCCGTGGGGATGTGCCGATTGACGTTAAGTCATCATGGGCAGGTGCAATGGGGAATATGCAATTCATCCCAACGACATTCGAGGCCTATGCCGTAGACCGTGATGGTGATGGGCGCCGTGATTTATGGAACAGCCTGCCGGATGCTTTTGCATCGGCTTCAAACTATTTGAAACGCGTTGGCTGGAATCCTGATTACACTTGGGGCCGTGAAGTCGCATTACCAAAAGAGTTCGATTGGTCATCAGCAGGCTTACAGGAAAAAAAGTCTTTAACTGAGTGGCAAAAACTTGGTGTCCGCAAAATTGGTGGTGCTGATCTTTCTACAAAAGATATTCAGGCTTCGTTGCTCTTGCCGGCTGGTGCTGCCGGGCCAGCGTTCTTGGTTTACAGCAACTATCGGACAATCATGCGCTGGAATGCATCGCAGCTTTATGCGATTGCAGTAGGACATTTGGCGGATCGATTTATTGGATTGCCACCGTTAAGTGTTAAAAAACCAGCGAATGCACAAATGCTTCGGTATGCAGATATCTCTGAAATGCAGCGGTTATTGACGCAGCTCGGGTTTAATACGGGTGGTATTGATGGACGAGCAGGGCCGATGACGCGTGGCGCTATCCGTGGTTTCCAGAAAACCAATCGACTGGCAGCTGACGCGCATCCGACATTTGGCTTGTTGGAACGTTTACGTACGGCCGCAGGTAAATAATACGCCATAAATAGCGTTTTGCCTTTAATCAAACACAAGATGATGTGACTTTTCGCATTGTTGTGGCAGAATATAACGATATAGCCGAATTGGAGCTGAGCTTGAGGAACAAGACAATATGATTGGCGTTAGGTTGCGGACCTTGGGTGTGATGGCTGCGATGGTTGTGTTTCTGGCGGGTTGCGCAGAGACCCAGTTCTTGATTCATACAGCGAAACGCGTTGCCCAAGACGATGATACGCAGGCTGGCAGTGGTTATTACAAGGTCGGCAACCCTTATCAGATTGATAACATTTGGTATTATCCTGCCGAAGATTATGAATACGACGAGACCGGCATTGCATCTTGGTATGGTGCTGCATTTCATGGCCGTAAAACGGCGAACGGCGAAGATTATGATATGAATTCGCTGACGGCGGCGCATCGCACATTGCCGATGCCTAGTTTTGTTCGAGTCACCAACTTGGAAAACGGGCGTTCGTTGGTTCTAAAGGTCAACGACCGGGGGCCTTTTGCGAAGGGCCGTATTATCGATATCTCAAAGCGTGGCGCGCAGTTGTTAGGCTTCCAGAACCAAGGAACGTCACGTGTACGCGTTCAAATTTTGGCGGATCAATCGCGCGCCGTTGCTGCACGCATGCAGAACCGTGAAACGTTAGCGCAGGTCGGCTCGCCAATTACCGTAGATAAACTTCCTAAAGCGAGCGTAAGCGCCGAGACATTGCCGGCGCCTGTAGGGGCTGAATTGTCACCAAATGTGAGCAATATTCCCCCAGCGCAAACTGGCACAATTTCGAATGCAACCTTACAACCTGAAACAGCGACTTTGATCACGTCACTAGATGCCGCTGTTGAGCAGGGACCCGTATCACCAACATCGATCTTTGTGCAGGCGGGCGCGTTTGGCCTGTTTGATAACGCAAATCAGGTTCGTGCCAGCTTGAGCCCACTCGGCCCTGTCTTTTTAGATCAGGTCCTCGTGAATGGCAGAGACCTATATCGAGTTCGCGTCGGGCCTTTGGTGGACGTTGATCAGGCAGACATGATACTTAATCAGGTTATTGGAACAGGCTATCCTGATGCGCGTATCATCGTAGATTAAGAACGCCATCAAAATGTCACTGTTAGGCGTCAGAAAGCGTGAATAAAATGGAGCTATATCAAAATTGAACAATATTCTTAAATCAACGCTGACAAGTTTGTCAGTCCTGGCGCTATCTTCGTTTGTTGTGGTGGTGGCGACGGCCGAAGTGATTGATACAAAGGCCCGAGAGGCGATCTTGATCGACCCGTCCACTGGCACAGTGATTTTGAACAAGAACGCTGATGAGCAAATGCCGCCGGCCTCGATGAGCAAGCTGATGACGGCTTATCTATTGTTTGAAAGCATCAATGATGGCCGTGTGTCGCTTGATGACAAATTCAGGGTTTCTGAAAATGCATGGCGCAAGGGCGGGGCTGCGAGTGGTAGCTCGACAATGTTCCTGCCGCCTAAATCCGAAGTCCGCGTTGAAGACCTGATCCGCGGCATCATTGTTCAATCTGGTAATGATGCGTGCATCGTCGTCGCTGAAAGCCTTGCAGGCAGTGAAGAAGCCTTCGCACGCCGTATGACAGATAAGGCCCAAGAACTCGGTATGACGGGTAGTAACTTTATGAACGCGACGGGATGGCCGCATTCAGAACACCGGACGACAGCTCGAGATTTAGCAACATTGTCGACACGTATTATTCAAGACTTCCCTGAATTGTTTAGCTTCTATTCTGAGCGTGTATTTACTTACAACGGCATTCGCCAGTCCAACCGGAACCCGTTGATTTATGGGTATGCGGGTGCAGATGGCATGAAGACCGGCCACACATCTGAAGCCGGGTACGGCTTGACGGGGACTGCCAAGCAGGGTGACCGACGTTTGATCGTTGTCGTCAACGGCTTGAAAAGCAGCAAAGACCGGGCCTCAGAATCAGCACGAATTCTGGATTGGGGTTTTCGCGAGTTCAATAATTATTCACTGTTCAAAGCGGGCGATACCGTTGAGATCGCGCCCGTATGGCTCGGCACGAAACCGACGGTTGCCCTTAAAATCGATCGTGATGTTCATTTAACGATGTCCAGAAAGTCTCGCCGCGCCATGAAGGTGACTGTAGAGTATCAGTCACCAATTTCGGCACCTATCACGGCAGGGCAATCCGTTGGGACACTGACGATTGAAGCACCAGACTTCGAGACCATCGAAGTGCCATTGCTCGCCGCAACCGATAGCCAGCAACTCGGCATGGTAGGTCGTCTTGGCGCAGCACTGGAGTTTCTACTTTGGGGCCAACAAGGGTGAGGATCAGCCGTCAATGAGCGGCAAGTTTTTAACATTTGAAGGCGGTGAAGGCGGGGGTAAATCGACCCAAGTCAAATTGCTGGCAGATGCTCTTAAGCAGGCAGGGCATAGTGTTGTCACTACGCGTGAACCCGGCGGCGCGCCCGCTGCTGAAGATATTCGAGAGCTCTTGGTGTCTGGCGAAGTCGATCGATGGTCACCCATGGCCGAAGTCTTGTTGAATTATGCAGCGCGTGAAATGCACGTCATAAAGACAGTCCGACCAGCGCTTGAGCGTGGTGACTGGGTGATCTCTGACCGCTTCTCAGATTCGACAATGGCTTATCAAGGTTATGGCGGTGGCATTGAACGGGACCGTATCGCTTCTATTCATAGTGCCGTGCTTGGGCCGTTCAAACCAGATGCCACGTTCATTCTGGACCTTCCAGTGGGGGAGGGGCTTGCCCGTGCGGGCCGTCGCATGATCAAAATGAAAAGTAATGAAGATCGTTTTGAGCGGATGGAAACGGACTTCCATAATCGTCTCCGTGAAGGGTTTCTATCGATCGCTGCTGCAGAGCCTGATCGCTGCAAAGTCATTGATGCGCGCGGAGACATTGATGCCGTCGCAAAAGCTGTTCGCACTTCGTTGCATGACTTGCTTGGAGTTCAGGTCTGATGAACGCCAAGGCCGTCATTTCCGAAGAAAACGACATCCCAACACCACGCGAAACTGCCGATCTGTTTGGTCACGAAGAGGCTGAGCAGGTTTTGATCAATGCTGAGGCAAGTGGACGGTTGCCGCATGCCTGGTTGATCACGGGGCCAAAAGGTATTGGTAAGGCGACGCTCGCCTACAGATTTGCACGGTATCTCTTCACACGAGACAGCGATGGCGAGACCGCGTCAGCGGCTGGTGGTCTGTTTGCGGATGACGATATCCCGACGACCGAAGGCAGTCTTTATGTGTCACCGGATCGGTCTTTGTTCCACCGGGTGGCGGCAAGTGGCCATGGCGACTTGATGACGGTTGAATTAAAGGTCAACGACAAGGGTAAGCTCAGCACGCAAATCCGCGTTGATGACGTGCGCTCGGCCATTGATTTTGCGCATATGACATCGAGCGAAGGCGGCTACAAAGTGATCATCGTCGATGGTGCTGAGTTGATGAACACATCGTCTGAAAATGCATTCCTGAAAGTCCTCGAAGAGCCGCCTGCGGGTTTGGTTATTATCATGGTTAGTCATAATCCCGGCCGCTTGTTATCAACCACACGGTCGCGCTGTCGGACACTGACGCTCAAGCCGCTGTCCACTGAGACAGTATGCGACCTGATGGGCCGCTACATGCCAGATGTTAGCGCTGATGATGCTCACGAGCTCGCACGCTTGTCTGAGGGGAGCATCGGACGCGCCATGTCACTGGCATCTGGCGATGGCTTAGACATCTACCGTGATGTTGTTAAAATCATCGGATCGTTGCCGAACATAAACGGCAGTGCAGTTCAGGCGTTGGCAACCAAACTTTCGAAATCAGGTGCTGATGATGCGTATTATTCAGGCCTCGAATTATTCCGCTGGTGGCTGTCCAGGATCGTTCTGGCGTCTTCCAGAGGTGCTGAAGGGGATGAAAGCCTGAGTGATGCCGAACGTGAGATCGCGACACGTGCGGCAGCGACGGCGGCCTTGCCGGTATGGCTGGGGCGCCTGGATCAAGCTGAGAGCCTCATTCGAAGCGCTGATACCCTCAATCTCGATCGTAAACAGGTCATTTTATCGCTTTTCCTGTCGCTGGCATAAACTCTAAGCACCATCATCCTTGACCGTTTGCCGTGCCCGCCGTACCTAAAGGCCGGAATTATTAGGGAAAACCGATGTCAGATCAGCCGACTTATTACGTCACAACACCGATTTACTACGTCAATGACGCGCCGCATATTGGCCACGCGTATACGACGTTGGCTTGTGACGTATTAGCACGCTTCAAGCGCCTTGATGGGTATTACGTGCGTTTCCTTACTGGAACTGACGAGCACGGCCAGAAGGTTGAGAAATCTGCCGAGGCAGCGGGTAAAGATCCGCTAACATTCACGACAGAAGTCTCGCAGAATTTCCGTGATCTTGCAGACTTCATGAACTTTACCCATGACGATTTTATTCGTACGACCGAGCCTCGCCACATCAAGGCATGTCAGGCGATCTGGCAAAAACTAGTTGATGCGGGCGATATCTATCTTGGCTCATATGTGGGCTGGTACGCTGTGCGCGATGAAGCCTTCTACGGCGAAGACGAGCTGACAAAGAATGCAGACGGCGTGCGGATCGCACCTTCGGGTGCTGAGGTCGAATGGGTCGAAGAGCCAAGCTACTTCTTTAAGCTATCAGCCTGGGGTGATCGTCTGCTTGCATATTATGATGCCAATCCTGATTTCATCTTGCCGGAAAGCCGTCGCAACGAAGTGACCAGCTTTGTAAAAGGTGGCCTGAATGATCTTTCTGTTTCGCGGACGACCTTTAAGTGGGGCGTTCCGGTGCCGGGCGATGATGAACACATTATGTATGTGTGGCTTGATGCGCTGACGAACTACATTACAGCCGTTGGCTATCCCGAGACTGATGGTGGAAATTACGCCAAGTACTGGCCTGCAGACCTGCATATGGTCGGTAAAGATATCCTGCGCTTTCATGCTGTCTATTGGCCCGCATTCCTGATGGCAGCTGGGCTTGAATTGCCCAAGCGGGTGTTCGCGCACGGATGGTGGACCAACGAAGGTCAAAAGATTTCAAAGTCTCTGGGCAACGTTATTGATCCGATTGAACTCGCAAATAGATACGGTCTCGATCAGGTGCGCTATTTCATGTTGCGGGAAGTGCCGTTCGGTAACGATGGCGATTTCTCGCATACTGCGATGATCAATCGTATGAACGGTGAGCTGGCAAACGACTTTGGTAATCTGGCACAGCGCGTGCTGTCGATGATCGCCAAGAACTGCGATGGCAAAGTACCGACACCAGGCCCGTTCGAGGCTGATGATACAGCCTTGCTAGGGCAAGCTCAGGGCCTCTTGGAGGTGGTGCGTGACCAATTGGACCGACAGGGCTTTAACCATGCCCTAGAATCGATCTGGGTGGTTATCCGTGCAGCCAATGGTTATGTCGATCGTCAGGCTCCTTGGAAGCTTAAAAAAGAAGACCCTGCACGTATGGCAACCGTCCTTTATGTGCTGGCAGAAACCATCCGTCATCTGGCCATTATGGCGCAGCCTGTAA
>DNHK01000111.1 GCA_003485905.1 Gammaproteobacteria bacterium
ATAGGCGCAAACTTAGCGACTTCAGATTAGATGAATATATCTACTTCTACAGAAAAACCAAGTCAACTGTCCTCTGAGTTAGTTCCTTTGATTGAACTTCGGGACATTACTCGAACGTTCACTACTGGTGGCGGAGTAGAAGTTCACGCGTTGCGGGGCATTTCACTTCGTATTTATGCTGGTGAATTTGTATCACTTATCGGGCAGTCGGGTTCAGGCAAATCTACCATGATGAATATTCTTGGCTGCCTAGACCGACCAACCAGTGGCGACTATGTATTTGCTGGTAGAGACATTCGTAGCTTTGACGCTGATGGCCTCGCTTGGTTACGCCGTGAAGCATTCGGATTTGTATTCCAGAGTTACAATTTATTAGGTACCGCTACCGCTGATCAAAACGTTGAAGTACCTGCAATATATGCTGGGGTACCACAATCTCAGCGTGCCGCTCGATCTGCAGAATTGCTTACCTCCCTAGGCTTAGGCGACCGCATGGATCATCGTCCTAGCCAGTTATCTGGTGGCCAACAGCAACGTGTTTCGATAGCTCGTGCACTCATGAATGGTGGCCAGGTAATTCTTGCTGATGAGCCGACCGGGGCATTAGATTCACAAAGCGGCATTGAAGTTATGGCGCTACTTAAAGATCTCGCTAAGCAAGGGCACACCGTTGTTCTTATTACCCACGATCATGATGTAGCAAAGAATGCGGAAAGACAAATCGAGCTACTTGACGGAGAAGTTCTTAGTGATTCGGGAACGGTATACAGTGAAAAATTGCAAGACGCGGCCCGCGTATTTCACGAAATGCAGTCTAAACCCAAAACGGGTGCACCATTCGCCGAAGTGTTTGAAGCCATCAACATGGCGTTTAGCTCTCTAAAGGCCAACGTGTTTCGTACTGTACTAACCCTTTTGGGAATTGTAATCGGGGTGGCATCTGTTGTGGCAATGTTAGCCATTGGTGAAGGCGCACAAAAGGATATTATCGACCGAATAACGTCGCTGGGCGCAGACATGCTGACCATTAGTCCTAGTGCACGCAGAGGAACAGCATCTCAGACGTTGCGGGTGGAAGATTCTGTCGCAATTGCGTCCGAAATACCCAACGTTAAAGCCGCTCTGCCTGAAATTACCGGTAACGAGACTTTACGAGTTGGCAACAAAGACTATGTATCCTCCGTTACTGCAACAACAAGCAATCTACCTGTGACACGAAGCTGGCCATTGGCTGAAGGTGTGTTCTTTACCGACGAAGATAGTGAAGAATACACTCCTGTCGCGGTTATAGGCGCAACCGTCAAAAACAGCCTATTTAGCGAGGGTGAAAACCCTATCGGTAAATACATGATGATAAAAAACGTGCCCTTTCAGATAATTGGAGTAATGACTTCCAAAGGCTCTTCCGGTTTTGGCGGGCGAGACCAAGACGACGTGGTTTTTGTCCCTCTAAAAACCGGCGGAATGCGCCTATTTGGCCGTGCCTATTTACGTACATTAACAGTAGCGGTCGAAGACCCCGATCTCATCAATGATACCGAAGAAGCTATTACTAGCTTATTGGTACAACGTCATGGGTCAGAAGACTTTCGACTCTTCAACAGCGCCGAACTATTGGAAAACGCATCTGCCTCACGGGAAACATTTACTATCTTACTCGGGTCGGTTGCCGCTATATCTTTATTGGTTGGAGGTATAGGAGTAATGAATATCATGCTAGTTTCAGTGACAGAACGCACCCGAGAAATCGGCATTCGCATGGCTACCGGAGCACGGCAGAAGGATATTCTGCTGCAATTCATTTCCGAAGCAATTGTGGTCTCAGCACTAGGGGGATTACTTGGCGTTTTGCTAGGTATCGGCGCAGGGATGTTAATTCGAACTCTCGGTACTTCGGTTGTGTTCAGCTCTG
Source organism: Gammaproteobacteria bacterium (assembly GCA_003485905.1). Taxonomy (GTDB): domain Bacteria; phylum Pseudomonadota; class Gammaproteobacteria; order Arenicellales; family Arenicellaceae; genus UBA10349. The sequence goes on from DNHK01000111.1 coordinate 1,913, forward strand.
GCCCAATGATTCTGGCATTCAGTTGTGCCGCCGGTATTGGCCTTATTTTTGGTTTTGCTCCCGCACGTAAAGCAGCACAACTAGACCCCGTTGTGGCATTAGCAACCGATTAGAAATCATGACAGCTCCACTTCCACACCGGCCTATTGCAATAATGAGATTGGTCACGCTTGGTTCATTTCTTTATCTGCTTACCGGATGTGCAATGACTAAATTACCCGAATTGCCTGCCAGTGATATACCTGGACAGTGGCAAGCCGTAAATGATGAGGGAGCAGTAAGCTGGCCTCAACTAGAATGGTGGAATAACTTTAAAAGTAGTGAATTAGCCGAGATTATGGCTTTGGTAGAAGCCAAAAATCTCGATTTAGCCACGAATGTGCGAAATTTGGAACAAGCACAGCTATCGTTGCGTAACGCCGGTTTCGATTTACTGCCTACTCCTATACTCGAACCTGGCCTTAGCCGCCGCTACAACGGCTTCGAAGCAGATGACGGCAGTTTTAGGGAAAACAATAGTACAAGCGCGAATTTATCCGCGGGTTTGATGTACACCGACATATTAAGCAAACCGGCAAGCTACAATGCAGCGGTCGCGCGTTACGACGGTGATATTGCCCGATTAGCTGACCTTCGACTAAATACTTTAGGTACTGCAGCGTCTACCTATTTTCAGGTGCTATTAATTCGCGATCGAATCGAGGCGGCAGAACAAAACCTCGAAAATGCGGAAGCCATTTATCGGATTATTCAGGCACGTGCAGACGCGGGAACGGTAACCCCTATCGACGCGTTACAGCAGCGTATTGCGGTACAGCAACAGCAGAATAATCTAAAAACGCTGCACCAAAATGAGTTATCAACACGCGCTTCTCTAGCAACCCTACTAGCATCTTCAGTAAACGATGTGCAAATAGCACAAACAACTTTGCAAGATGTAACAGTGCCATCCGTACAGCCGGGAATTCCATCAGAACTACTATTGCGTCGACCAGATTTGGTAAGTGCAGAAGCGAATTTACGTTTATTTAGGGCCAATGTCGACTTAACCCGTCTGCAATTCCTACCTAATATTTCGTTGACCGCCGCGGCTGGGGCAGTCAGCTCTTCGCTGGGAAGCGTCCTGGATAATGGCATTACTACCGCAAACGGTACCGCCAACTTTCTACTAACGTTATTAGATAATGGCGCGCGAAATCGCAGCTTGCAAAACAGTAAACTAGACCTACGGTCAGCATTAGACAATTATCGAAAAGCGGCAATTACTGCGTTTAACGATATTGAAGTTTCACTGGGAAATATCTCTCTTCTGGAATCATTGGCCATAGTCGCAACGCAAGATCTTGCGAGAGCTGAAGAAGCGTACCGGATTGCCGGTGTAAGATATCGTGAGGGCGTAGCTGATTACCAAACCGTATTGAATACGCAGAATACTTTATTTTCAGTCCGCAACGCATTTTTGGATAATAAACTTGCAAGACTCAACGCGATCATATCTTTTTATCAAGCGTTAGGTGGAGGCTGGCAACGACCAGTCTAAGCTAACTGTTCAAGTAGGCGCCACCTCGGCTATTTTCAGTTCACTGTAAGACTATAGTATCGTTGACACTTAACCAACCATTGGAGCCACAAATGTCAAATATACTCGCGAGGTCATTTTGGATGAAGGCCCTGAGGAGAGCCAGCGTTTATACCCTCCTCCATGCCCTATTCATATTAAGTG
>DNHK01000201.1 GCA_003485905.1 Gammaproteobacteria bacterium
CTAAGCGGTGTAAAGGAACCATCTTCGGTATTTAGCTCAAACACGCTAATGCCACCACCTCCACCAACACCGAATGGCCCTTGGGTCCATAAGCCCACGTAAGCGTAGGTTTTATCTGATGATTGGGCTCGTAAGGTATTAGTAGTGGCAGCTAATCCGGCTCCGACCAGTGCAACAAAATCGCGGCGCGTGATTTTAGTAGTGTTTGTCATCTATTAGTCTCCCTAGTCTCTTTTACTTCTAGTCTTCTGCAGCAACCAAACAGTCGTAATTCCCCACTTCTGCATCAGGGTACCAGACCCAATGTTTACTGAATGTCATTGGTTCAATCAAATATTCCGGATCGGTAATCGTAATCGTATAATCAAGACGATCACCCTGTGGGCTAACGGTAAATCTCTCTAACGTTTCCATTGAAGTACTTGCCGGAACCCCCTGTCCATCGAGGTGCCCCCAATTTACCTTGGTAGTAGTAACTACCAATGTTGTGTCACTCTCCCAGTACCCGACAGCGTACCCCAATAGTGAATCCGGCTGTCCATCGGCCGATGCATCCGGTGACATATGAATGGTGCGAATGGTGTCGAACTCCTCGTTATGCCAAAGGATATTCTCACCATCCTGCACGATTTCGAATGGATACGGAGCTTCCATAATCAACGGCATACCCTTCAGAGAACAATTCCTCAAGGGATTATCCCGAGTCCAGACGAAATTATCGACTACCTGCAAGGCCGCTTCTGTAAGGTTGGCACGGCCATCTGGCGTCTTGCCAATATCTCTAGGCATCAGCATCGGGATGGTGTCGGGCGTACTCCAAACACGAAAAATACCAAGTTCTGGGGCTGATGTATCACCTACCCCGAGTCGTCTGCTTTCAGACATCTCGATAGTTTGATCAGTCCATATAGGCTGCACATTTCCGCCTAATAGAACTTCCTCGCCGTCACTGGTCAACACGTTGCTGATATAGAGGCCGTGGTCAACTAGAATTGACGGGTTACCGGCTACCCGCACGGTATCCCCAACTTCAATAAAGGTAGGATCGATTTGCCAGCGCCGCATATTACTAAGCGCAGTGGTCGCCATACCCCACTCCTGAACTTCACCATCTTCTGCAACAACACGCATCGACACTTGTGGATGCGGATTTCGCCAAAGAATATCGGTAATTTCACCTTCGACTTCAATGATCGTGTCAGGGTCATAGTTCCCTGCCACGGCATGGTGTGCATTACTGGAAAACGGTAGCACTAAAAAACCAATAAAAACCACATTACGAATATGCACAATACTAACCTCCATTAATAAATGAAGTATCTCCGCTAGGAGTACCTAAACGAAGATACAACTTATTAAGTCTATAACGTTTCGCCAAAGGAAAGCTAATTGGCCTCACAGAGAATAACCCTTGTCAATTAGATACCAGTTTTTCCGCCTGCTTGGCATAAAACACGAACTACTAGTGATTCTCTTACATTGTCCGAACCTTACTTATCAGGTATACAAGTAGCACGCATAATTAAACGCCTGAGATTAACGAATCATCACTCGGCGAAGCAAACAATTAGAGGGGACTAAAATGAACCCAATGGCAAAAAACACCTTTTTCTTATTTGGCTGTCTATTTCTACTACCAACGTTAGTATCCGCTCAATCAGAAGTCACAGTTTTCGTCGGCGGCGCTATGACCAAGCCGGCTACCGAAGTTGGTATGACCTTTGATAATGGCTCAGACAACACCACGATTATCGAAAGTGACACCACGGGTGAGCTACAAAAACGGCTAGCAGCCGGTGAAAAAGCCGACCTGGTGATTGTTACTGCGCCAGCAATGGAAATGCTGCAACAGGAGCAACTGGTGATCGCTTCTAGCAGGGTCGATCTCGCATTGGCTTTGATCGGTGTAGGCATTCATCCTGAAGGTGCTGCACCTGATTTATCTACGGCAGATACATTTAAAGCCGCACTATTGGGCGCGCGAACGGTTGCCTACGTCAGTCCTGCTGCTGGCGGAACCTCAGGAACCTACTTTGAAGGTCTGCTAGAAAGTATGGGTATTAGCGATGCTATGAAATCAAAAACNNGTCTATCAAACCCAAGGTTCTGAAGTTGCGCAAGCAGTGGCTAGTGGTGACGCAGAATTCGGTATTACCTTTGTCAGTGAGCTATTGCCGAATAAAGGTTTAATTGTCGCGGGGACATTTCCGGACGAGATCCAGCTACCAACAATCTACGCTGTAGCCATAGCAACTGCTTCTCCAAACAAAGAGGGGGCACAAGCATTGCTAGGCATGCTTGCTGGCGCGGAAGGACATGCTGCCTTGATGAATATTGGGTTGGAGCCAATAGCCTCGACTAACTAACAACTAGTAATGATTGGAGGCCATAAGCTAATAGCCTCCAATCACCGTATAAAACTACTTACCTAACCGTAGTGTTTGGGCCGACGCCTTTTATTTCAACTATAACTTCCTGGTCATCGTTCGAGCCATCGTAATGCATGGCACCAGCCGGATGCATCATGTAACCGCCGGGTTCAATAGCAATCATATTTTCTTTATCAAAATCAGCACCAGTGCCGGTATACCAGGTGCCAGAAATTACAGTAACGTAGCGATCCGTAGTGTGGTAAT
>DNHK01000089.1 GCA_003485905.1 Gammaproteobacteria bacterium
AGTTGCTGCAGAACAGAATTACCTTATATCAAGCACTTGGAGGTGATTTTGGCGCGGATATTGCGGCGCAAGCAGTGGTTGCTGAAAGTACGGTAGTCGGTGAAAAATCAGCTATAAACGAACAAGTTGTGTTGGCAGGAGCTTCTAAATGAATAGCAGCGGTAAGATGCATTTGAGCGCTAATTTGCAGAATGGGTTTGGCAAGCAAAAATCCCGCATGGGGTATTTATGGAACAATTCGCGACGAACCGTTTTGCCACTTCTATTGTTTTTATTTTCGGGATTATTAATTGCGTTTTTTCTGTTAAATAAGCCCGAGGCCCAGCAACGACGTCCGTCGACCGCTCCGGCGATAACCGTTGCCGTGCATGAAGTTGCTGCGAGTGATTTTCAAGTAAACGTGCAGAGCTACGGCACCGTGGCGCCGAGAACGCAGAGTTTTCTTGTTGCTCAAGTAAGTGGTCAAATTATTGAGCTTAGCCCGAGTTTGCGGGAAGGAAGTTTTTTTGATGCTGGCGATGTGTTGCTTAAGATTGATCCCCGTGACTACGAGGCTGATGTAAAGATTGCTGAGGCTAATTTAGCCGATGCCCGGCGTTTGTTAACCGAGGAGCATGCTCGGTCGGCTCAGGCTGAACGGGATTGGGCGCGTTTGGGGAATGATGGTGAGCCCAGTGATTTGGTGCTTCGTAAGCCGCAATTGCTATCGGCTGAGGCGAGGGTGGCCTCTTCAGATGCGGCGCTAGATAGAGCAAAATTGAGTCTTGAAAGAACGGAGGTCGTCGCGCCTTTTGCCGGAAGAGTATTACGTCAGATGGTCGATTTGGGTCAGGTGGCGGGAAATAATACGCAAGTCGCGGAGGTCTACGCCACAGATTACATCGAAGTTCGATTGCCGTTAAGAAATGCGGATTTGCAGTTTGTCGATTTGCCGGAAAGTTACCGTGGAGTGCAAAGGGAGACCGGAGGGTTTCTAGTAACTCTTTATTCCTCGGTGTCTGGTATAGACCAGGGATGGCTGGGGAAAGTAGTAAGAACAGAAAGTGCGATCGATCAAAATTCGAGGCAATTGCATGTGGTAGCTCAAATTGATGACCCGTTTGGTGAGGCGGCCGTTGGGCGTACGCCGTTAAAAATTGGTGAATACGTGACTGCTGAATTACAAGGTAAGGTGATATCGGGTGCTATTGTTATCCCAGCCGAATCGATATATCAGAGTAGTTACGTATATGTTGTTGATGACGGGGTGTTGATTCGACGCGAAATTGACATTGCATGGCAAAACACTACTGAAGCTCTAGTCGGCTCTGGTTTGGAGGCTGGAGATCGTTTGGTGGTCACTACGCTTGGGCAAGTTACTTCTGGGTTACGCGTTGCGGTGGAAGGGGAGAGCCAGAATTCCGGTATTTCCGGTCGTGGCCCAGGGCAACGTGCGGCCGGGCAAGGGTTTGGACAAGGCCGCACGCCCGGAAAAAGTACTGGTCCCGGAGGGCGACCGGACGGTGTTACTCCAGATGCCGCAAAGATGAAGGCTGAAGGTTTTGTACCCAATGCAAATTTTGGTAAGCGTCCTGGTTCGCAAGCATCTGAATCTAAAACTCCAGATACACAAGAGAAAGGAGGTCGATCATGATTGAATGGTTTGCGAGAAACTCAGTCGCTGCTAATTTACTGATGGTTGCGATTGTAATGTCGGGGTTGATCACGATTTTTGCACGCATGAACCTAGAAGTATTTCCGGATTCTGAGCCTGACTCGATTTCGGTTTCAGTATTTTTGCGTGGTGCAAACCCTGAAGATATTGAATTAGGCGTTGCTGTTCGGATTGAAGAGGCCATTCAGGATCTGGAGGGTATCGACGAGATTCGAAGCGTATCGCGAGAGGGAAGCACCAGTGTAACTATTGAGGTAAACGAGGCTTATAACGCTCGGGAGATGCTTGATGATGTCAAAAACCGCGTTGACTCGATTAATACTTTTCCTGCCGAGGCTGAGCGTCCCGTAATAGCCTTGCGAGAAAGGAGATGGGGAGTTATATCTGTCGCGGTTACAACCGATTATGGAGAGGCCGAAACTCGGCGATTTGCTGAGCAAGTAAGAGAAGAGATTCTTCGAATGGATGGCGTTAGTCTTGCCACGCTCGATGGCGTAAGAGCCTATGAAATAGCCATCGAAGTTAGTCAGGATAGATTGCGAGATTATGGGCTCACTTTGGCCTTAGTAGCGAGTGCGATTCGTAATAGCTCACAGGATATTTCTGCCGGAAATGTGCGTGCTGCTGGCGGTGATATTTTACTGCGTTCCAAAGGTCAGGCCTACCGATATGCGGACTTCGCTGATATTGTCGTCAAAACCAATCAAGACGGATCTATTATTCGTGTGGCAGATGTTGCCGAGGTTAATGATGGTTTTCAGGAGGAGTCCTTGTTAACTCGATTCAACGGTAAAATTGCCGCAATGATCGAAATTGAAAGAACTGCGAATGAAGATGCTATAGAAATAGCGGACAAGATTAAAAACTATGTCGAGGAGCAGCAGTTGGACCTCCCAGTCGGCACTACGATGAATTATTGGGATGATGATTCTGAAATTTTAAAGTCACGACTTTCAATTTTGGGTAGCAGCGCCTTGCAAGGTGGGTTATTGGTCATCATTCTGCTGGCACTATTCTTACGACCATCGGTGGCGTTTTGGGTGACTTTGGGTATTCCTGTGACGTTTTTAGGTGCTGTTGCTGTTCTTGATGTGATTGGCATTAGCATGAACATGATGAGTCTGTTTGGATTTATCGTAGTGCTAGGAATAGTCGTGGACGACGCAATTGTTACCGGAGAGAGTGTTTATGCGAGGTTGCGCGATGGAGAAGATGGTCTGCAGGCATCGATCAATGGAACCAAGGCGGTAGCTATACCAGTAACGTTTGGTATTTTAACGACGATGGCGGCATTTGTTCCGATTACCCAGCTCGATGGGCGGCTAGCAACGTTCTTTGTGCCGATACCGGCTGTCGTTATACCGGTGTTGTTCTTCTCATTGATTGAATCAAAATTGATCTTACCGGCTCATCTGAAACATATTAAGCCCAGGGATATTGAAACCGTTGGCAGATTCAGCCGTTGGCAAATGAATTTTTCACACGGTTTCGAAAATTTGATAATTAACCGGTATCGTCCAATACTGGATAAAGCAATCGAATATCGGTATACCGTTTTGGCCGGCTTCATTTGTATGTTTTTTATTTTGGTCACGACAATAGTGACTGGCTGGTCCCGGTTTGTGTTTATTCCAAGAACGGAGTCTGATGGTGGCCAGATCACTTTGGTTATGCCAACTGGTACACCGTTTGAAGTCACTGACGGGTATATGAGCAAGATTATGGATGCCGGTTTGGAAATGCAGAAAAAGTATACTAACGGTGAGGGTGGAGGCCCTATCGTAACGAATATTCTTTCCAAGACAGGCCAGGCCGGAAGAGGTGGTGGCGGAGTATCCTCAAATGTTGGGTCCGTCCGTTTTGAAGGAATGCCTCGTTCAGAAAGAGTCGTAGATGTTTCATCTATACAAATAATGAATGATTGGCGCAGGGAAGTAGGTGAAATTCCTGGCGCCGAGTCGATAACCTTTCGTGCAGAATTTTTTAGAGCCGGGGATCCAATTGATATTGAATTGAGAGGACAGTCGCTGGAAGAATTAGAGCAGGCAGCCACAACAATTAAGGAGCATCTGGCTACTTATGATGGTGTTTTCGAAATTGCGGATTCATTAGCAGATGGTAAGGAGGAGTTGCGTATTGATCTGACACCGCAAGGACATTTAATGGGTTTGACGCGTAGTGATATTGTTGGACAGGTTAGCCAGGCATTCCAAGGGTTTCAGGCACAACGAATTCAGCGCGGTCGAGATGATATTCGAGTGCTGGTGAGATATCCACTTTCAGAGCGCAGTACCACCGACACCTTACAAGAGATGATAATTAGTGCACCTAACGGTAGATTGGTGCCACTTTCGAGTGTCGCAACGCTTACCCCGGATAAAGGGCCTAGTTCGATTACGCGTATCGATTTGTACCGGACGATGTCAATTACTGCGGACGTTGATAAGGACACAACGAATATGACGGTAATGAATGAGCAAATTCTTGAGTTTTTAGATGAGTTTTTAGTTCAGTATCCCGGTATCACTGCTTCTTTAGGTGGGGAAGCCGAAGAGCAAGCTAAAGCATTAGGGAGCGCTATAATAAGTTTTGTCGTGTTGCTATTCGTTATATACACGCTACTGGCTTTACCACTTAAGTCGTATGTATTGCCTTTGATAGTTATGTCGGTAATTCCATTTTCATTGATTGGTGCAGTGCTTGGTCATTGGATTATGGCAGAGCCCCTTTCATTATTAAGCATTTTGGGCTTACTCGCTTTGGTTGGCGTGGTTGTTAATGACAGTTTGGTTTTAGTGGACTACGTTCTCCAACTTCGAAAAAAGGGCAAGAGTTTGTTAGACGCAGCGTCTACCGCAGGAATTGTGCGTTTTCGGCCGGTGATGCTTACCTCACTGACTACATTTTTTGGATTGGTGCCATTAACCTTTTTTAGCGCAGGTGATCCGAGTTCAGCATTTTTAAAACCAATGGCGTTATCGTTGGCGTTTGGCATAGTTTTCGCAACTATGATCACGCTAGTATTCGTCCCCATTAATATGCTGATTGCGCAGGATATTAAACATTTCTTTCGACGAAAATTCCGCGGGGATACGCCGATACCGCCAAAAACTAAAGAATCAGGAGTTTCAGGTTTAGGTCTTTCGTAAACTAATTGCTTTTGGATAATTTAACTCAGTCTGAGACCCACTGCTGCGAGAAAGTTATTATCAATTTGTTGTGGATATTATCGGTAAGATAGTAAGAAAGTTACTTAGCTTCGAATTAGTGAGGTTTGCTCCTACAGATTACGTGATTTGTTTTTATATGGAGTAAGCATTATTAGTGGGATATCTCGCAATTCTCGATTAAGTGGTCATGAAATATGGAGAGAAAAGATAGAGCTTGCAAATAATCATATAGCTCACCTGATTACTTGATCCCATATCAGATTAGTGTAACTTTCTGTCATACAACTTGCTTGTCAACGATTGCTTAGTTAGTTTACATATCTGCTGAGATAACAAATTTTGGTTATTGAATGGGATTATTAGGAAGATTTTTCGTGCTATTTGTAGGCTGTGTTTTATACATGGTTGTGGCGGTATCGCACGCAGCGACTCCTACAGTGGAGCGGCATGATCTACAATGTGGTGATGTTTTTCCATGTCCGGAAGAAATCCAGCGCCGGGTCGATTTTTGGGTTCAGGTGTTTCGCCAGTGGGATACAGGACAGCGAGTGATTCATGATTCTGATCATCCGCAAAAAGTGTTTGCAGTTCTGCGTACAGAGGATAGATGCAGTGCAAAGCGACCTGGCAAGTTAGTAAGGCAGGAGCAGGATAAAATTCGCGACGGTTTGCGGATATTAGCTACTCGAATAGATTCTGGGCAGGCACCTGCTAACTCGTTTCAGACTGATTTGGCAAACCTGTATCCTGGCGCGAGCGGTGATGAGCTACGTAACGCCTCCGAACGGCTGAGGTGCCAAGCAGGAAATCAAGACCGATTCGAAAATGCATTGCGACGGTTTGGGGAGTATCGACCGTTCGTGGTTGAGTATCTAGAGGACGCAGAATTATCTACCGAATTGCAGTATTTACCTTTCGTAGAGTCGGCCTATCACCCACAAGCTTATTCCCATTTGGGAGCAGCTGGCATTTGGCAAATTATGCCAAAAACGGCTAGGAATTTGGGTCTCCAAATAAGTGCATCGGTGGATGAACGATTTGATCCTCGTCTCGCTACTCAAGGGGCTATCCGTTACTTTCAGGATAGCGTTAAGCGTGTCACCGCTGCCGCGAAAGAACAAGGGTCGGAAGTGACCGCTGGGAGAATGAACCCCTTTGTTGTGACCTCGTATAATTACGGTGTGCGTGGCATGACTCGGGCGATTGAACAAGTCGGCTTGGATTATGTTCGGCTTCTTAGCGAATATAAGTCTCGCACTTTCCGTACTGCGGTAAAGAATTTTTATGCCAGCTTTCTTGCCGCACGTTATGTTGCAAAAAATGCGGAACAATATTTTGCTGGGGTTAGCGGGAATTCCGCACCGAAAACTTCTATCGTCAGTATCCCGAATACCGCTTCGGTGAAGCGTTTACGGTCCGTGTTTAATGTTGATGAGTCGGTGTTGAAGGACTTAAATCCATCACTTACTTCACGGGTCTGGAAGGGGTTTAGCTACGTTCCCGCGGGTTTTAGTTTTGCATTACCGCTCCGCAGTGACGATTGGAGTGATCAAAGAGTTCAATTAGCTGCGCTGCCTCCAGAGGGCCCTAGTGATGGCGGTGAACGACATGTTGTCGAGCGAGGAGATACGGCGTGTGAAGTTGCTGAACTATACCGAGTTAGGTGTCGCGATATAATTGAGCTAAATAGGCTCGGTCGACAGGCGACCATTGGGATCGGTCAGGTGCTGATGATACCCGGCAAAGGAGGAGCAGCCACTGCGCTTGCAGCCAACGACCGTCAGGGCGGTGGGCATGTAGTCAGAGGTGGCCAAACTCCTTGTGGAATTGCAAATCAGTATGGAATGAACTGCCAATCGTTTTTGTCGGCTAATGGGCTTTCGATGCGAAGTAAGATCTACGTTGGGCAAACACTGCTGATTCCGTCGTCAGCGAGTGGTAATTCCTTAGCTAGTAGCCATAAAGTTCGCCCTGGTCAATCCCCATGCAGTATTGCAAGAAATTACAACATCAGCTGTGACGCCGTATTGTCGGCAAATGGACTAAATCGCCGAAGCATTATATATGTAGGCCAAACGTTAGAGATTCCAGGTACCAGCGTGCCCGTGACGGCGTTGGCCTCGGATATTGAAAAGACACCGGTCACAAAATCGGAACCCGAATCTCAGGTTACCCTTGCTGCCGAGCAAGACGTGCAATCGGCACCAGACACTAGTGCTGCTGGCTCCGGTTGGGTGATTACAGCAAGCAGTAATGAAACCATAAATATTCCAACTGCGGAAATTGTTGTAAGCGGCCAATCTGAACAGGCTCTTGCATCTACTGCAGATCAGCCGGCAAGATTACAAGCATCGGCGGATGATCGGCTCGCCCCTTTGTATAATTGGAAAGATCTCGATGTGGAACTTACGGCTGGGAACTACGTGATAAATGTCCTTCCGGAAGAAAACCTAGGCTATTACGCTGACTGGTTAGGTATTGGACCAGCTGGAGAGTTGCGTCGACTTAATAATTTAACGTTTGGTGATCCTCTTGAGGTTGGTGAACGATTGCGTTTGCCGGTTTCTGCTCAGGATCAGTTAGGGGTGTTTGAATCCAAGCGCAAGGAGTTCCACAGTTTATTGGTAGACGAATATGTCCAGCGTTTTGATATCAATGACGTACAAAGTTACCGTATACAGTCTGGTGATACCTTGTGGGGTATATCAAATGATTTTGATGTACCTATGTGGGTACTTTATAGATTTAACCAAGGGCAGTTGGTCGCAACGGTGGGTGCAGAAATTGCGATTCCTGAGGTGTCCGACAGAAACTAGTTTTGACCAGATAACTAGATAAAAAGTGAATAGGTATCCACCTTTAGTTTCTATAGCCTTAATCGTGTGGTTAAGTTTAACTCTTATCTTAATGCTGAGGCTCGCAGCAATAATTCAAGGTTCGATTTTGCGTGGGAGTGGCGAGGTAATCTTAGATGCTTGGATGTGATTTTCCGGAGTAAGTCGAGACTGGCCTGGCTATGTTAAAAAAGAGGATCTAAAAGTTTTAGCTTCACTACAAAATTTCTACCAGGGGATAGCTTCGAAAGACGGTACGTTTGCGGCCCTAGATTTGGGTTCAAATTCTTTTCATTTGTTAGTTGCCCGATGGCAACACGGCCAATTGGTAACCCTAGATCGCCGTAAGGAAACGGTTCGATTAGCTGCGGATTTGGATGATAATTCGATTTTGTCGGAAGACGGTACTGCTCGGGCACTTGCCTGTCTTGATCGATTTGGCGAGATATTGAGGGAGATGCCGCATGAATCCGTCAGGGTTGTTGGTACCAATGCTATGCGGCGTATGAAGCAGGGTGAGGCGTTTCGAGATGCCGCAGAAAGTGCATTGGGTCATCCTGTTGAGATTATCGGTGGGCGCGAAGAAGCCAGACTTATTTATCTGGGGGTCTCTCACAGTCTCGAACGTGGAGAAGATCGCAGATTAGTAATTGATATCGGGGGTGGTAGTACAGAGGTCATTGTAGGAAAAGGCCCACAGGCGCTTCACCGAGAAAGCTTGGAAGTAGGATGTGTTGTTCTAAACAAGCGGTTTTTTTTCGATGGGGTGGTTGATGCTAGTCGATTTCGTGAAGCTGAACTATATGCCGAACTTGCTATTCAGCCGGTGGTAGCTCTGTTGCGCAGTGAGGGTTGGGAGCACGTGATCGGCTGTTCAGGATCCGTAAGAGCAATCGCTACGGTGCTGCAAAACTCAGGTTGGGCGCGCGGCGCTGTAAGCTTAGAGGGGTTGGAGAAACTGCGAAGTAAGATCATTGCGGCCGGCACATTGAACCGGTTAGAGCTGTCGGGATTGGATGAAGATCGACGCCCGGTATTTGCCGGCGGATTGGCGGTAATGCATGCGCTAATGAAATCGTTGGATCTTAAAGTTGTGGAAGTTTCAGATATGGCGCTGCGAGAAGGCGTGATATTCGATTTGCTCGGTCGAGATGGTGAAACAGATGCTAGAGTGAATTCGATCAAGGCGATGATTGATCGGTGGCGGGTAGACGAGGTACACGCCAGAAACGTGTTGTCGACAGCGATTGAATTGTATCGACAGATAGCCAGCAATTGGGATATCCATAGCATGTACTGGAGAGATGGTTTGACATGGGGTGCCCAGATCCATGAGATCGGATTGCAAATTAGCCACGACTCTTACCACAAACATGGAGCGTATGTGGTTGCGAATGCAGATCTAGCCGGATTTGCAAGACGCGACCAGGCCCTGCTATCGGCTTTAGTGGCAGGCCATCGACGAAAATTCGCCTTAGATTCGTTAGAGGCTTTGCCTGCCACAATGGTTACACCCGCAAAGAGAGTGTCCGTTTTGTTGCGTTTGGCTGTTTTGTTTAATCGTTCACGTAAGGGAACGGATATCCCGAACGTCTTGATTCAGGTTGATGGACCCACAATACAATTAAAGTTGCCCAAAGGCTGGCTGGACGAGCACCCGTTAACCGAAGGCGATTTGGTGCTGGAGAAAAGTGCGCTAAAAGCTGCGGGTTTTAAATTAAAGTATGGCTAATAGGGATTGCGTACGAATGGGAATCGTCTAGAGTTTTAAATTTCAAGTTAGCGGTATTTAGAATGTTAATACCCGTTGCGCATCGATTTTCGGCATTTTACTGTCCGGAATAACTAAATCATATTCACCTTTTGAGTTGAGCGTCCAAGTATATTGGTTCGCAGAAAGGTATGTTTTTAGATTTTCTATTAGGCGCTTTTGAAACATTTTATTGCGAATGGGTATGCAAGTTTCCACTCGCTTATTTAGATTTCGCGGCATCCAGTCGGCACTCGATATATAAACCTTGGGTTTATCTTTATTTCGAAAATAATATACGCGGTCATGTTCT
>DNHK01000329.1 GCA_003485905.1 Gammaproteobacteria bacterium
AATGGATCGTTGATGCAAATCAATATGTGAATTTTTGATTTTCGTAATATTCCGGTCATAGAGGCAACGAATATTAGTAGATGAGCTCAAGACATGAACAGCGATCTAAAGAAGAATTTACACGAGAATATTGAACGCATCAGTGCTGATCTTAAGAGGGACAGAGATGAGCTCAATTTGCAGAGGCATCTTGCCGGAGCGGAGGTGCGCGAAGAGTGGCATGAAGTTGAAAAAATGTGGGATCACTTTAAATCATCAAGTAAACGTATGCGGCAAGCAGCTGGAGAGAGTTCTGTCGACGTAGGTTCAGCGCTTACGATACTCGGTGAAGAATTAAAGGAAGCTTATAAGAAGATCAAAAATTCGATGTAAGAATCATGAATCAAATATTGTCACTTAAAGGTCCTAGTTCTGAGCACGTCACTATGTTACCTGACACCCCACTAGTTCATTAACTTTTCGAGTAGACTACAATGGATAACACACTTAAAGATAAATTTAATAAAGAATTACAGAGTGAGCAGGAGCGATTGACCGCGCTGTTAGAGCGTACTGGAAAACATCTCTATAAAAGGGATGAGCCATACAGTGCAGACTTCGCCGAACAAGCAGTCGAAACGGAAAATAACGAGGTTGTAGAGGCTCTTGATCAAGAGAATAAGGTAGCATTGCGAGAAGTAAAACTCGCGTTAGATCGCATGGAAGCCGGGGAATATGGTAATTGCACTGAATGTGGTGCCGCGATTGCTTCTGACCGATTATTCTCAATACCTCATACTCGTTTTTGCATCAGCTGCGCGCAAAAACAGTAAATTCGCAAAATAATTTATAAGGACCCATTAGTAAGGAGCGCATGTAGAGCGCAGACAGGGACCGGTAAAAGGTAGTATAGTCGTTAGATTAATGTCTAAGATGAGCTAATGCGGTTCAACCGTTGCGTACATCAACAAGATGCTCCTATGTCCGTGAAATTTACGGATATCTCTAATTACAATATGGGTTAATCATTATGAAAAGAACTATTGCCTTATCTACATCACTCCTACTAATTATGGGTTCTCATGTTGCTGGCGGTCAGGAACTCACACAGCCGGATTCTGCGCAAATCACCGTGCCCGAAATGAGCTACCTGAAGTTTAGCGAGACTGAGGGCCGGGTACTTGATGACGGTCGAGACGTCCGTCGAATTAATGCCGCGACCGTCGGTCTGATCCGGGTTGAGTGGCCAGAGGGCGCTACTACTACAGCGCATAATCATGCCAATGAATTGATAATGAGCGTAGTTTCGGGGCGCCTAAAAGCAATCAGCGGAGATAAAGAGTTCATTATGGAGGCTGGGGATGTGGTGGTCGTTCCTGCCTGGGTCGATCACAGTTACGTGGCATTAGAAGACACCGTAACGCTTGAGGCTGCTGGACCAGGCTAGTAGCGCAGCTACTGCTTCGTTATTATATGTGTTCAGGATTGTTACCTGACTATCGAGTAGATTATCCGGAGGTTTTTAATCATGTGGAGATCACAACGATTTCTTGGGCGTGCGGTATTGTTGATGATGGTTTTGGCGACGTTACTGCCGGGAGTAACACTAGCTGCAAGTCTCGATGCCAGTCGACCTACGGTTCTTGTCACTGGCGCGAATCGTGGTATAGGACTCGCGTTTGCTCAACACTACACTAGTGAGGGGTGGAACGTTCTTGCTGCGGTTCGTGCGCCTGAGCGGGCAACCGAACTGCTTGGGTTAGCGGAAACTTACGAGCATCTCATTATTGAGCAGCTAGATGTAACGGATAATGAACGAATATTGGCTCTTGCCGAGGCTTATAGTAATACGCCGATTGATGTTCTTATTAACAACGCTGGGGTTTATGGTGATATAGAGAAGCAAGCGTGGGGATCATTAGACGCGGCTACTTTTCAGCAAGTTCTGGCTGTGAATGTTCTTGCACCGATGAAAATGGCTGAAGCTTTTGCTAATCATGTTGCTGCCAGTGATCAGAAAAAAATTGTCTCGATCACTAGTGGTGCGGGGATGATTTCCCGCGATGGCCGGCCGGGTGGAGGGATGTTTTATACGGTTAGTAAGGCGTCGTTAAATATGGCTATGCGTCAGGTTCGTGCTGAGCTTGAGGGCCGAGATGTCATTGTTGCTTTGATTGCTCCGGGATTGGTGGCAACAGATATGTTGGCAGTCGCTCGCCCAACACTTGTTGCCAATGCTAATACCCCGGCTCAAAGTGTTGCAGGTATCGCAGCGGTAATCGAGAGCCTTGATGAAAGTTACGATGGTACGCCGCGCAATCACGATGGATCGGTTATTCCGTGGTAGGGGTAACTTAACTTTATAGGTTCTTGTCGAATTGAAAAAATAGAGCGTTTTGCATGAATTTTAAGGTGCTAAAACGCCTCGTATATTTGGGTTGGTAAATTAACTAGGGGAGGAAACCGTGAATAATAAGCAAATAGCAGCAACAACAATAACCGCTAGTCTTATGGCAGCGACGTTATTGATTAGTGGAGTCATCGGAGCTCAGGAGCAGACTGTTCCAGGTAGTGGATTCGCTGCAATACCTGGGCTTGTCGGGGGGCAGGATGTTACCGGCCCCTATGAGGTGGTTGAGAATTGGCCCAAGCCCTTATCAGAAAGCCTTCCGGGCCATGAAGGTTGGACCTATTCGGTCACGATGGACGTATTCGCAGAGAGTCCTGATCGAGTATTTTTGGTTCAAAACGGTGAGTTACCGTTAATCGAAGAAAGACCCGACCCTATATGGCTCCCTGAGCTTGGCCGTGGCATGCAATATCCAAATTTTCGTTTACCCCTGAGGCAAGCAGGCGGAAGTATCCCAAATGGGGATAAACTAGAAGATGAAGGTGTCGGAAGGCCAGGTATTGATTGGCGTTACGAGCACTGTGTCTTGGTCGTCGATGCTGGGGGAAATATTGTCGAGGAGTGGTCTCAATGGGATCACCTTTGGTATCGACCGCATGATATTGAAATTAGCCCTTACGATCCTGAAAAACATGTTTGGATTGTTGATGCCGACGGTCACTTTGTTGCGAAGTTTACCAATGACGGCAGCGAGTTGG
>DNHK01000063.1 GCA_003485905.1 Gammaproteobacteria bacterium
CTTGATGGTCAGCGCCGTGTAATTAAAAAACATTCTTTGCCAAATCAACTCCAACTCGTTTAATCTTCTTCATGTGGACTCCTTCTGTTTCGTTAACTAGTGATAGCATGACTAGTTTGGCACTTAGATGCCGTTTAGGGGAGGAGGAGTCCATACCATTGCTTTGGGCAATTAACGGTCATTTGAGCCCATACTCACTAAAAGCTACTCCAGACTAACTCATTGGCCTCACTCGACGGACCTAGTAGCCATGGGACGGCTGACTTGCTAACCTTCTGCTGATAAACAACTAAATAGATGGCTATCCTGCAAATGAACAACGTTACGCAATCTTTAGCTCTTAGTCTTTATATCTTTTTTGCTTCGCTCGTTCTTGGAGCAACCATTGCTAATGCCCACCATTCCAACGTGGAATACGATTTTAGTGAAATTCACGAGCTTCAAGGGGAAATCATACATGTTTCGTGGCGTAACCCCCATGTCGAAATAACCATTCTCACAGAAGAGGCCGATGGCAAAGAATCGGTTTGGGAATTGGAAGCGCAGGATATCAATTCACTTTCCCGCAGTGGCCTGAATGGCAGCATGATCCATGTTGGCGACATCGTTAGAGTCGCTGGCAATGTTTCCATGCAACGAGCCAATAACTTGTCAGTCAACAATTTGCTACTACCGAATGGAACTGAAATTAGACTGCGTGGAAATCCAGCCCGCCGTTGGTCCACCGAAGAGCATATCGGGTTCGATCGCATAACGGCGGAACAAGCACGCGCCGAAGCCGGTGAGGGAGAGGGACTATTTAGGGTTTGGATGAACACCGGACCAGGTGGGTTCCCACCCCAGTTACCGCTAACTACCGACGCGCGCACTGCACAAGCAAACTGGGATGCTGCTAATGATCTAACGATGCAATGCATATCCTCTGGAATGCCGGCAGCAATGAGGCTCTCACCTCCACACCCAATTGAACTTTCCATGCATGAAGGTAATATTATGTTGCGTGTCGAGCTGTTCGATATTACACGGATTATTCAAATGAATTCAGATGCCATGGCATCTGATGAGCCAGCCTCAGCCTTAGGACATTCGGTTGGTCACTGGGAAGGCGATACGCTAGTAATCAATACTACTCGCATCAACTGGCCATTTTTCGATCACCAAGGAATCATTCCTCAGAGCGACACGGTTCAAGTGACTGAACAGCTAAGTATCGGCGACGACAAAAACCTAATGACCTACGAAATCACCGTAACCGACCCGACTACCTTTACACAGCCAGTATCGGGAAGCTGGGTAATGGGATGGCGCCCAGACATGCAAATTGAACCCTACGAATGTATCGCACCCACTGGTTAAGTTAAAAGGCTTAGACTATTTAGATATATAGGGTGTCTTAAACGAACACGCAACCAACCGTTGGAAATTCAACTCGCTAATCCCCGAGACCCGAGTATTTCAGCTTTGCTGAACCAACACCTTTACTGGATGAAGAAAACGTCTCCGCCCGAGAGCGTTCATGCTCTAGATATTGAGGCTTTGTGTAGCCAAACATAACTTTTTGGAGTGCGGCAGTAGAGCAAACATTGGTAGGCTGTGGAGCGCTAAAAGAACTAACCGCAGAGCACGCGGAAATCAAATCAATGCGTACTGCCAGCAACTACCTTAGGCAAGGCGTTGCAGCAACACTAGTTAAGCACATCCTTGAAGTAGCTGCGCAACGTGGCTACAAAAAGTTAAGCCTGGAAACCGGTTCGATGGACTATTTCAAGCCCGCTCGTCAACTTTACAAAAAGTTTGGATTCGATTATTGCCCAGCGTTCGATGAGTACAGCGATGACCCAAATAGTTTATTTATGACTAAACCCCTATAAAGACCGTGATCCTCCGTAGAAAGCACGCTCGATAATCTTAATTTTTTTACAGTAGACGATTTGAGTAGGCTTGATCCACACACCTGAGCAACGCGCAGTGTAAGGTTTACACGTTCCACGAAATATTCACTCGACCTAGCCGGTCTAATTCAGCTGCGTTAGCGTATATTTTCGACTTGGGGCAGAGAATAGAGGGGGGTTAATGTGGGTAACAAGCTAATAATTACCGGGGCACTCGGACTAATAGCCTCAGTATTGGTAGGCATAGGTGAGTACCTATTACATTATGATGCGCTCGCACGTTTTTCTGAAAGTGGGTACGACTTTATGCAGGATATTCCCGCGTCGCGCTCTACCTTAGGTCATTTCTTCGGAGTATTTGGTGCCACTCTGTATCCGATAGGCTGCTATCACATATACCTCATGTTGCGCTCAGCAAATGAAAAAGTGGCTTTTGCAGCCTTTGTAATTGGCTCCTTCGGGTTTATCGTCGGCGCTGTGTGGATCGGCTCTCGTGCCAGTATTGCAGCGTTAAGCCAATTGCCCATCACGCCAGAGATAACCAACCTTATTTCGTTGTACGAGGTTCGTTATGAAACCTTATTACAAGTCACCAGAATTACTACTCTGGTGATATCAATCATTTTTATCTGGCTAACACTTACCGGTAAATCTAGTTACCGCCGCTGGATGGCAATTTTTAGCCCGATTGCTCTGATTATCGCGAGTTTCATCGTATATGCGATTGCGCCAGCGTTGGGCAAACACCTCATGCCAATAGCTCTTAATGTAGCGTTTTTTGTTTTCTTTACGCTATCACTTATTCATGTGGCGCAGCCAAAACTAACCGCTACCAGCGAATCCACTTTAACTGACGGGAGTTAATACGAAAAACATGTCTACCAGTAAACTATTAAGGTCAATCCTTTGTTATCTCGTCATTATTATAATCGCCTTGATTGGTGGCGTATTTTGGATGACCTCCAATGACCGCGCAATTGATTACGACGTGAGTATTTCCAATTCTGAAGTACCAACCTTTAGTGAACAAGTAATCGAGTTCACTCCAACTTACGACAAAGCCGCAACCTTGCCATTCACTGCGGGAGCGATCGTTGATATTGATAACGACGGTGTGGAAGAAATATTTTTCGGTGGCGGTATTCATCAAGCCGATGCTATATATCAGTTCCAAAATGGGACTTTTATCGATATAACCGCATCAACGCAATGGACTAAACAAACACCGGATAAAACGTTCAGTGCCGTTGCAATGGATCTGGATACTGACGGTGATACGGATCTTTTGGTTACGCGTCAGTCAGGCGTGTGGCTATACACCAATACCGATGCAAAATTTAGTGGTATTCAGCTTGATTTGGATTTTGACGACAAATCCGTACCACTATCCGTTGCAGTGGCGGATCTAAACCGCGATGGTTTATATGACATGTATGTTTCCGGGTATATTGCTCGAAAAAATGTACAAGGAGAAACGATATTTAATCAGGAATACGGAGGCATAAGCGCCCTATTTCTCAATAAAGGAAATAATACTTTTGAAAATATTACCGAATCCTCTGGCTTGTACTACCAACACAATACTTTCCAGGGTGTGTTTATTGATGTCGATGGCGACAACCTAGAAGACCTTATCGTTGCTCACGACACAGGTACCGTGCGCACATGGAAAAACCAGGGCGATTTAAAATTTCGTAACATGCCCAACCCGACCAGCGACTATTTTTCTTACCCTATGGGTATTGCCGTCAGTGACTACAACAATGACGGTCTACCAGATTTTTATTTTTCCAACGTTGGCAGTACTCCGCCAACAGCACTTGTGCGGGGTGACTTAAGAGATGACCAGTTACTCAATAAAAAATGGATTATGTTCGAAAACAAAGGCAACTTTGAATTTGAAGATGTCGCCGAGAAGACCAAATTAGCCGATTACGAGTTTTCATGGGGTGCATTGTTCGAAGACTTTAACTTGGATGGTAAAGATGATTTGGTGGTGTCGGAAAACTACGCCGATTTCCCAACCCACCTAATGCCGGCTTGGCGCCTCAATGGCAGATTTCTGATACAAAATAATAGCGGTGAGTTTGCTGCGGTTGGTAGCGAGGCTGGAGTACAAAACCGTCTCTACGGAATATCTCCCCTAACCGCCGACTTCAACCAGGATGGGTTTCCTGATTTAGTTCATATCAACTTGAAGGGTCCTCAAAAAATATTTTTAAGTAACGGCGGCGATGCTAATCATTTGAAAATCAAACTCCCTAATACAGTTCATTCGATTGGCGCAAAAGTAGCTGTAACGTTAGATGATGGAACGATGAGCTATCAAACTTTCGTGATCGGAGAAGGTTTGTGCTCGGATCAATCACACATCCTAAACTTTGGCCTTGGCCAGCAAGTGGCTACCGCTGTAAGCGTGCAATTCTTGGATGGCAAAACCCTTGATCAAGCAGGTTCCTATTTAAATCAAATGCTATCTCTTACCCCACCCAGTGATGCTGAACCTAGCAACGTCACTTTAGGCGAGGAAACATTATGAAAACTAATCCACTTATCACGATCCCATTGTGGGCTTTAGTTATTTTCGGCTTTGTTGGTGCTCTACTTGTAAGTATTGAGAACATCACTGGCGCTGCTTGCCCCAACATATTCTCAGTACCGATTTGTTATGTTGTCGCGGCTGCCTACGGCTTCATGCTTGGCTCTCTAACAATCAATCATAACGGCTGTAAGCATCACTTTTTTTGCGCAGGATGGGGTACAGCGTTCGTTATAGCCCTATTTGCCTCTATCGCAGAAATAGTCGGCAGCGGGGGCATTTGTCCCTCTACTAGCAGCGGGGGGCTACGCGGAGGGGCATCAGTCGGTATACCTATGTGTTATATCTCCCTCGGGGTTTTGGCGCTGATCCTAGTATTATTTATTCAAGGCCCATATCGACAAGCTTGCGCAGCGCACAATAATTAATCAGTAGAATCTTAACCTGACAACTACTATCAACCTGAGCTGGTAAATTTGCTCGCAATCACAGTTTCTTACTATCGATTCCCGTTATCTAAACCTAGCATTCTATCGAGCGATATTTGGCCTGGTCCGAAAGCTAAAACGGCAAATAATGTAGCTGCCCACCACGCTGCGGGGTTCCACCAATGAGACCATTCCGGAAATACCGCTAGCTGAATAAATAAAGTTAAACCGATTAGGCCAAGAGCAGCAAATCTGGTAAATAGCCCAACGATCAATAACACCGGCAGCAGCACCTCAAGAATACCTGCGCTAATAGCCGCTACCTCAATAACTCCAACGATCGCTGCACCCTCTTCGTAATCTAGTGTTTCAGGGTCGCATAGCAACAGTGCGCCTTCACGAATAGGATCTGGACAGAAAAACTCATACAGAAAAAGATCGTATTTCTCTTTGTTAAATTGAAATAACCCATTCCATTTGGTTAGACCTGACGATAAAAAGACCTTTGCTGCTAACAGCCTCATAAATAGTAGCGACAGATTAGCCGTCCAGCTCCCTGCCTGTTCAGCCACATTTTGGTAGCAGGATTTCATGGTTTCGATTTTGCTCATACTTTTCTCCGTTACTGGCTGTACGCTTTTCTATGTTGCTACTAAGCTATAGTAATTATATTTTGGCTAATATTCCGGCGGTTAATAATCCGGCAAATAAGGTACTGATGTCTTTACTCGGATTTGCTGAAATGGCTATTTCTGCTGCATTCATGATCGATCCCGACTGCGAAATCGCGCTAACAAAACTTTCTTCAAATTCATCTAACTGTCGATAATGAACCGCTTGTTCATATCGCCACATCATTATCACTTTGGAACCATGCTCATCGGCCAGGTCATTTTTCTCAAACTTCAACCCAATCCATGTCTGTAAACACGGTTGATCGAGCCGTATTAACCGCACCGAGCTTGCCAGCCGGACCGTCCGCGAATCACTAGCCTCCTCTTGGCTCACGAGATCCACAATATCAGCACTTGATAGTGACGGCTCGTTACTTGCAAACAATGCATCCAGCCATGCCCGATCGAGCCTGGCCATATCAACACTGTAATTTGGGTAGCAATTGGTAACAGAGCGTATAAATTCAGCCAGATCTTCACCATACGTCGACAAGCGCGAATCATAGGGCCAATGCTGGAATATGTAATCGCGACCCAACTGTTTAAATGCTTCTTTCCCCAAATACCGATTTAGACTTGGGAAATTCGCTATTAACGCATCCATGCATGCCTTGATCGCACCGTTACGATAAATCTTTAAGAACGCTGGATTAGCGCTATCGGTTAGATAAGTCTCAAGGAGTTTGCTATCCCCAGTAGAAATATAGTGAGAGAAATCCTCGATATAATTGTTAAATGTGGGTGACGACATGATCAACAGTAGTATTCTTTTCTGTAGGTCAATTTACAGTAGCCGTTATCAGTGATTGCGCCCGGTTCCGCTCTGCTAACAATTCTGACCATTGGGGTAAATTGTCATCTCGCTCGACCAACACCGGGACCTGCCCAAGATGACCCAGTGCGTACTTCAGTAGCTCCCAAACTGGTTCGCTAACTGGTTCTGCATGGCTGTCGATAAGAAGCTTTTCTCCATATTCTGGATCAATGGTATAACCCGCGACATGGATTTCACCAACCAACCCCGTCGGCAGACTATCGATG
>DNHK01000123.1 GCA_003485905.1 Gammaproteobacteria bacterium
GCCAAGACCTCATCGGTAGAACACTGATACAAACGAGTTATTAGCGAAATAGCGCATGAGATCAGCGCTCAAGCTTTGATTTCGAAGTTTCATTTATAGCGTTTACGCTGACATCTTTTACCTAGTTGTGGTTTATCTAAAAAACGAAAATGATGAGTTAATGAGATTTACTTTTACCACCTCCCTTCTTAATCGGGGCTTACTATCGCTGGCTTTAATCACAAATATTTTCGCAGTTTCTTCTGTGCACGCTGACCTCTTGATGACAAAAGTTAAGGCAATAGAAAACCAGCTTGATGCGCGTATAGGCGTATCTATTTATGATGCCACCCACAATCAACATTGGCATTATAACGGAGATACTCGTTTTCCATTAATGAGCACGTTTAAAACGTTCGCCTGTGCAAAGTTGCTTGTAGATGTCGAGTGTGGGCTTCAATCCCTTGATACTTCAAGTGTGATAACGACAAACGCTATCATCACTTGGTCGCCGATAACTGAAAAACTTGTTGGTGAACGCATTTCTTTAAAACAGGCATGCGCAGCGGCAATGACCATGAGTGATAATACTGCCGCTAACATCGTGCTTACTGGCATCAAGGGACCCAAAGCTTTAACTCAGTTTATGCGTTCTATTGGCGATGACGTAACCCGAATCGAGCCCGGTTTAAATGAGGCACTAAATGGCGACAAAAGAGATACAACTACGCCGAACGCGATTGTAAAAAGTTTACATCTCTTATTGTTTGGTAATGTGGTGTCGGAAAATTCAAAAGCGCTGTTAAAACAATGGATGATTGACAATAAAGTTGCAGATAGTTTACTCCGTTCAGTACTTCCTAAAAGTTGGTCAATTGCTGACCGTTCAGGTGCAGGAGGTAGCGGCTCAAGGGGAATTACTGCCATGGTGTGGTCAGCTGAACGCCCCCCACTGATGATCAGCATTTATATAACTCAGACCGGCGCTCCATTAGCCCTGCGAGATAAGGCGATTGCAGATATAGGTGAGGCAATATTCAACCTTTATCACGAGTAAGACCTACAATCCTTCTAACCAGCACGCCTAATCATCGATTATGCGCAAGCGACATTACTTTATCTCGCTATTTTTCATCTAATAATAAGACGATTCACTGCAAAGAGAGCCAGGGAGAAACTGGAACTCATTTTAGTAGGCGCCCTGCAAGATAGTCGTGTATACGAGTGTAGGCGCATAAACTTGTCGACGGAAACAGCGCCCATCGACCGTGCGTTTGTTGACGCCCTAGAGTTTCAAGATGCAAAATTCAGCAATCTTGCCCAAGCAGATATATGCAGACGATTAGCCTCTAGACGAATTAGTTCTCGCCAACCCATTCGAAAGCTCACTGATCACTAACGAGATTCTCCGCTATGTTAATGTAAGCTCGCTAGCAAGCTGGTAAGACCCAACCGCTGAGCGCATTTTTCCAGTGGTGGGACGTTCAAACTTTGCCGTGCTCAAAAGTAAAGATGCTTTTAGTTCGCGTGCACAGCATTGTTCACCAAAGTTTCTAACAACACGTTTGTATCAACTTTGCTTCTGGCAAAACAACGCATCGCCAAGCGTGCGATCTGTGCGTTATATTTTTGGGGAAAGAGATTGACAAAATTTAGTCAAAAATATCGAGGACATCAGACCCGTTATTCTTTTGGTAACGAAGTACTTTCATATGAACACTCCAATACCGAAGACTCGGTGGCCTTCGAAGTAAAATATGATGAGATAGATGTGGACAACGAAATAAGATCTACATCCAAAAATCCAATATTTAAGTTTGGATCCTTTCCTTTTATTTTGCTGGCGATATTCGCTATCGGGAAGGCGTCATTAACAGCCGATAGTGTAGACAAATTGTTGGCGGCGCTCGGAGTAGCAATGTTCTGGATGCTAGTCGCGGGGATATTTTGGCTAAAATATCTTCGCTCCAAAATTTCCCTTTCACTATTTGATAGCTTTAGAGGTCGTTTAGTAATAGTTCACGATGGTCAGGAAGCCGAAATCATTAATCTGTTACGTAAGCTAGTTGTCAATAACCTGAGTTCCCTAGAAAATTCTCATGATACTAAAATTCAATAACTGATATAAAAAGTTGCCTCAAAGCGGGCTGTAGCGCTACGCCGCTGTGACGCTGCTCTTGGCTTAGGGCGATATGCCAGGTGGGTTACAGCTGTGGCGGACGGTATTGCTACTACCGTGTAGTGCCTCAGATTTGAGCTCAAATAGCATCGTGATAACCTATCGTTTAAGTGAATCAATGGTCCAACGCTGCATTATGCCTTTTGTACGGTTTCTGGCAGAATTTCTTAGGGGAGTACCTAGAAATGCTGTGTTTCAACACAGCCGTGTTACTCGATAGGAGCTGACTGGTCACCCAATGAAAAGGCTTTACCGTTAATTTGCAAGGGCTTGCTACCTGTTATCTGCCGCTTGACAGGTTAACGGGTAAAATATATCTCAGAGATAGATCATGGATGTAACAAAGAAAAACCTAAACGAAGCTGCAGAAGCGAATTTAATATCTACTCAGCAAGTCGATCCCCTATATGCGTTTCTAGTCGCTCAGTCTGCTGACATTCCGAGATTTACATTTACTCATGTGCTGTATTATCTGGGTGGCCTTATCGCAATTAGCGCGATGACCCTCTTTATGACTTTGGGCTGGGAATCCTTCGGAGGCGCAGGAATCTTTGTTATTTCAGCTATTTATGCAGCGATAGGATTAAAAATCACCAATGTCTTGTCACATAAGCATTTGGTGATTCCCGCCGGAGTTTGCGCAACGTTTGTCGTCTGTTTAACGCCATTAGCGATATATGGCCTTCAGCAATGGTTGGGGGTATTGCCAGAAGCGCACGCGTATAGAGATTTTCATCAGGACATCAATTGGTATTGGATGAACATGGAACTTGCCACCTTAGCCGTTGGCGTGATCATTGCGTGGAAGTACAAATATCCTTTTCTAGTAATGCCGATTGCTGTCACGCTTTGGTATATAACAATGGATATTACTGACGTGATAGCAGGTGGCGATATTACGTGGGAATTGAGACGGTTAGTCTCGTTATATTCCGGGCTGCTGATGATCGGTCTCGCTTTTTGGGTTGATATGAGATCCCGTAATAAAGCTGATTACGCATTCTGGCTCTATATTTTCGGCGTTATTACGTTCTGGGGCGGGCTATCTTCCCAGAGCTCAGATGATGAGCTATCAAAATTTATCTATTTCTGCATTAACCTTCTGATGATAGGCGTTGGTGCGTTGTTAATTCGCAGAGTCTTCGTCGTTTTTGGTGCGCTCGGCAGTTGTGGCTATCTTGGTTATCT
>DNHK01000023.1 GCA_003485905.1 Gammaproteobacteria bacterium
CGATTGCCTATACAGCCACGCTTGCCGGATTGTCGTTTATGAAAAAGAAGTCGAATGTCAAATCATCTATACCGATGACGATGACGATTGTGAAGAGCTGGCAGAAGTAAATCCATATAACGAGACGCCAACACTTATTGATCGTGACTTAGTGGTATACGATCCTTTTTTAATCAATGAGTATCTCGACGAGAGATTGCCACACCCACCACTGATGCCTGTTGATCCAGTATCTCGAGCACGACTTCGCATTATGATAATACGACTAAACCGGGACTGGTATAAAGCTATCAAACTTTTCGATCACGAGACAAAAGGTGATGTCGCCAAGAAAATAGTTCGCGATGGACTAATTTCAATTTCACCCATTCTGACCGAGCAAGATTATCTGATGGGGGACGAATTCAGCTTGGTTGACGTTTTCCTCGCACCGCTACTTTGGCGCTTGCCTGTCTATGGCATTAAATTGCCGAAACAAGCTGAAGTAGTAAACGAGTATGCCTCTCGTTTGTTTAGCCGTGATGCGTTCAAGTCCGCTCTAAGTGAGAACGAACGCGAGATGAAATATTTATAAAGGTATTAACGCTGCCGTGAGAAAGTAGCGGTCAATTTTCATCCTACCTATTGTGAATACCAGCACCAAACCGTATTTCATTCGCGCTATCCATGAGTGGGCGGAAGATAATGGTTTTACACCACATGTATTGGTTGATGCCTTCGGTGAAGGCGTCCTGGTTCCCGATGAGCACGTAAAAGATGGCCAGATCTTGCTAAATATAGCGCACACAGCGGTTCAGTTGGATTGCATGGATAACGAAAGAATCGCGTTTACCGCCCGGTTTAACGGAGTGGCAACGAATATTGAGCTGCCTATAGAAAGCATCAAAGCTATTTACGCCCGCGAAAATGGGCAAGGTTTGTTCTTTGATGACATGCAGGGCCCGGATGATCCTGACGAAAACCCCCGCATAGAAACAGAAGCTGATAAGCCAACCTCCAAGACAGACACCAGTGGCAACGACAAACCCCGATCGCATTTGAAGGTTATTAAGTAATTAGCCTGCGTGGCTTTCGTTATTAAAACGTTATTAAAAGCTTCCCGATTCTGTTACTCCCGTAACCGGTAGCACACAGGCTGACGTTGGTCCAAATCACTTGCTACAATTCCGATTATGAACGAATCTTCCAATACTACTAATCGCTGTCAAGCGGACATAGCAAATATACTGATCGAAGCGTTGCCGTATATACAACGCTTTCATGGCACCACTGTGGTTATCAAATATGGTGGAAATGCGATGATTGATGATGCGCTTAAAACCAGCTTCGCGCGCGACGTCGTAATGATGAAACTAGTCGGCATAAATCCCGTTGTAGTTCACGGTGGTGGGCCTCAGATTAGCCAGGCTCTTGATCGCATGGGAAAGTCTACTGAATTTGTAGACGGTTTGCGTGTTACTGATAAAGAGACCATGGATACCGTCGAAATGGTACTAGGTGGATTAGTAAATAATGAGATTGTTAGCCTTATAAATTCACAAGGTGGCAAAGCTGTTGGTCTTTCAGGCAAAGATGGAGATATGATTCGTGCCGAAAAGATTATTATTACTAAAGCAGCGGTGAATGACCAACCGTCAGAGATTATCGATATTGGGCATGTAGGCAAAGTTTCATCAGTCGATGCAAATGTCGTCGACGCCATGCAATCGCAGGGCTTCATACCAGTTGTTGCACCGCTCGGAGTCGGGGAAGATGGGATGACGTACAATATCAATGCCGATACCGTAGCGGGGGCCTTAGCCTCAGTGCTAGAGGCAGAGAAACTAGTCCTCATGACCAACACTCCTGGCGTTCTCGATAGCAGCGGTAATTTGCTGACCGGTCTAAACTCAAGTGAGATAGCCAAGCTAATCGAAGATAAAGTCATCGTGGGCGGCATGCTGCCCAAAATTAATTGCGGGCTAGATGCGGTAAATACCGGGGTAAAAAGTGCGCATATTATCGATGGGCGAGTTGATCACGCCTTATTATTGGAAATTTTCACTGATACAGGGGTAGGCACCCTTATTAGCTCGTAAAGCTTAGACTTAGAAATATTATTACTTCCAGTAAATCATCCACGCAAGTTTACTGACATTCCCAGTTGCTTGATTTCTTACAGCTCAACCTCATATATTAAATTCGTGCTCAACATTTAGCAGGCCAATATAATGACTGAATTTCACGGTACAACCATACTCTCAGTGCGTAGACCAGGCTCCGTGGTCATTGGGGGTGACGGACAAGTGTCCATGGGGAATACTATTCTGAAAGGCAATGCCCGCAAAGTACGTCGGCTTTATCACGATAAAGTTATCGCCGGGTTTGCTGGCGGCACCGCTGACGCCTTCACCTTGTTCGAATTATTTGACGCCAAATTAGAAAAACACCAAGGTAATTTGACTCGGGCAGCGGTTGAGCTCGCAAAAGACTGGCGCACCGACCGTATGTTACGTCGTCTTGAAGCTTTACTCGCGGTAGCCGACTCTGAAACCTCCCTAATTTTATCTGGAAATGGCGACGTCATTGAACCCCAGGAAGGCGTAATGGCCATC
>DNHK01000296.1 GCA_003485905.1 Gammaproteobacteria bacterium
TATACATGAACTTGAATATAAGTAAGTTAATAACCATCTCTCTAGTCGCATTATTTTGTGCAAGTTGCGGCAGTGATGGAAGTGCAAGCTCTGGCGCCAACATTGCCAATATATTGACGGCTCCAGCAGCGCCTGCCCCTGCTCCAGCTCCTGAACCTGTCGTTGCAGTGGTAGAACAGACTCGAACTGTGGTGGACGACTGGGGTCTCACCTGCGTAATGGAAAATAGTGAATTTTGTGGTGGGCTTGGAACGGCATTAGTACCTGCGTCGGACGCCCGAGTTGGAAATGGCATGGCATGCGGGACCGGTGCCGCGCCTAATATGTGGGTTCAGAACTTTGAATGGGTACCGTGTTAATGGTTCAGGATATCTGAACGGTAAACCCACACTGCGTCGGGAAAGCATTTAAATCGCCTCGGCCGCGCGTTAAGGTCGCAATTCCTGAACAGACACGAAGGGATTGCGGTTTGGCGGTTCGCGGTGAATTTTCCTGAAAAGTTGACTTTATTATGGCAGCAGCCGGGTCGGCTCGTAATGTGCTAGATATTATAGTGGGATATGTAATAATGCGCCCACTTCAAACCTTCTTATTCATATGTATACATGAACTTGAATATAAGTAAGTTAATAACCATCTCTCTTATCGCACTATTTTGTGCAAGTTGCGGCAGTGATGGAAGTGCAAGCTCTGGCGCCAACATTGCCAATATATTGACGGCACCTGCTGCACCTGCACCTGCACCTGCACCGGAACCAGTAGTTGAGCTAACTGCAACCGTCATTGATGACTTTGGTCAAACTTGCCCACGGCAAAATAGCACCATGTGTGGTGGTTTTGGAATAGCATTGGTACCTGCGAGTGGTGGAGGAATTACTGGATTGGCTTGTGGGCCAGGTACCGCGGTTAATCAATGGGTTCAGAACTTTGAATGGGTACCGTGTTGAAAGTTTAAGGTACTTAAACGATTTAGCTTCACTAAGTATGGAAATCATTTCAATCAAATCAGCCGCACGTTAAGATCACAATTCCTTAAATAGACTAAGGTTACGTTGTGGCTGCACGCGATGAATTTTCTTCAAAATTTGGATTTGTCATGGCTGCGGCTGGATCTGCTGTCGGCCTTGGGAATATTTGGGGTTTTCCTACTCAGGTAGCCAGTAACGGTGGCGCAGCCTTCGTTATTGTTTATTTAGCGCTTACCTTTGTACTGGCATATCCAGTATTAATGGCTGAATTATTGGTAGGCCGCTATGCGCAATCCAATAGCATAGACGCTTACCCCAAAGTAACTGGTTATAAAAAATCGGTGTTCCTGGGTGTTTGGGGTACGCTCACCGTAAGTGCAATTTTAGCTTTCTACTCAATTGTCGGAGGCTGGTTAATGGCTTGGATGCTGCACTATTGCGCTAAACTAATTGGGCTTATTGGTGTAGCTGAGTGGTTGATTGAGTTCTCTTTAGAGAGAAATATTATATTTGCAATAGTCTTTTCTAGCGTAACACTACTTATCGTTAAGCAAGGCGTGGCGTCTGGTATAGAGCGCTGGTCGGTTCGATTAATGCCCAGTTTGTTGGCGTTGATGGCCATCCTTATAGTTTACGTGGGATTGCAACCTGGGGCAGCAGAAGGCTGGAGCGTCTTTATTGTTCCCGATTTTGGTCGTGTGTTTGATGCTGATCTGGTTATTGGAGCAATGGGTCAGGCGTTTTTTTCCCTGTCTTTAGGCGTAGGTACAATGCTGATTTACGGGTCATATCTATCCAAAAGAGAAAATATGGTCTCAATAGGTGCAATGGTTGCCTTGGTGGACGTCGGGGTAGCGATTTTGGCCGGCGCACTAATTATTCCTGCAATGTACGTAGCACAAGCTTCAGGCGTACCGATATTTGACGATGCCGGCAATTTAATTAGTGGGGATGGACTCGTTTTCTCGGTACTCCCAGCTCTTTTCGACAGCATGCATGGGTTGGCCGCACTTGTGCCTATTGGATTCTTTACATTGCTAATAGTTGCTGCGCTTACTTCATCAATTTCTATGCTTGAAGTTCCTGTCTCCTACATTACCGAGCGAAAGAATGGTGACCGTGCAAGGGCCTGTTACTTGGTTGCCGGAGTAATTTTATTTACTAGTTTGATTATATTATTAAATTTCGATGCCCTTTTTGGGTTTGTTGTTTCTATGAGCACAGAATATAGCCAGCCAGCACTGGGGTTCTTTATCTGTGTTGTGGTCGGCTGGTTTTGGAATCGCAATAAGTTGCTTGATGAGATACGACTCGGAAACCCGGAGATTGCCACGACATTATTCTGGAAAGTTTGGCCAGTTTACCTGCAGTTCGTTTGTCCTTTGATCATTCTGCTTTTGTTCTATCGCTCTTTTCAAGCCTAATTATAAACGTCGCATGTCTATTTTGAGTACCTGGCTGTAGCAGGATGATAGGAAAGATTCAGCCGGAGCATCGGGGTGCCCTGTATACCTTGGCACTAACGTCGTTCGTAATGCCGATGTCTATGTCATCGCTAAACGTAGCGTTACCAGCAATAAGTGATGAATTAGCTGCATCTGCGGTGCAGGCCAGTTGGGTTGTTATGGCTTTTGCTTTTATTCAGGGAATGGGAATGTTTCCGGCAGCATGGGTGGCAGAGCGGGTAGGTCGCAAACGAATTTACTTATCGGGGATAGTGTTATCGGGAGTAATTCTGCTTTTGTCATCTATGGCGACAGATGTTCGTATGCTGATTGTATTAAGGCTTTTTCAGGGCGCGAGCGCTGCAATGATATTCGCAACAACGAACGCTATTATCGTTTCAGTCTTTCCTACTCATCAACGTGGGATGGTGATGGGGGTTACTTCAGGTGCGGTGTATTTAGGGATCACACTGGGCCCGGTGTTAGGCGGTTTTATAACTAGCTGGTTCTCGTGGCGCCAAGTATTCATGCTGCCACTGCCGTTTTTATGTTTTGGTATGTGGTTTGCGTCTCAAAGGTTAGTTCTAGAGCCGCATGTACCTTCCGATGCGCCTTTTGACTGGCCAGGACTACTTTTCTTTGTCAGCACCATAGCACTTGCTCTGTTTGGTGTTACACGAGTATATGACCCTATTGGTTGGATAGCATTTGCGTTTAGCTTCCTAAGTTTACTTTGTTTTATTAAAACTGAGCTTGGTAAGGATAAGCCACTGGTTCATGTTGCTCTTTTTGCCAATAATAGAGTATTTGGCTTGGCTTGTTTAAGTACGTTCTTGTCTTATAGCGCTTCGTTTTCAGTAGCTTTTTTGTTGAGTTTGTATTTGCAGAATATTGTTGGATTTTCACCAGATCGAGCCGGGTTGATGTTGATTGTTACCGCGGCGTGTATGGCGGTGATTACCCCTTTCGCTGGCCGACTGTCCGATAGATACCCTGCTCGCTGGTTAGCCAGTTCGGGGTTAATGCTCAACGCTATAGGGCTAATGCTGCTGGCGAGGCTTGATGGAAGCCAAAGCACCACCTATGTGATTACAGCACAAATATTTTTAGGAATTGGATTTGGTTTTTTTAGTGCTCCCAATGCGAATCGAATCATGTCTTCAGTGCCAAGCCAATATGTCGGTCAGGCATCGGCATCGATACCAACGATGCGTGGCGTAGGGAATTTAACCAGCATGTCTATCGTGACGGCAATTTTTGCGGCCTACTTAGGAAGTTCGATGATTACCGTTGAAAATTCGGGTGAGCTTATGAACGCAATTAGAATGAGTTTTACAATAACGTCAGTACTTGCTGTGCTTGGGGCTGTGGCGTCAGTGGCTAAAGGGCGAATCAATGATGGGTATTAGTTAGTGTATTAGTCACCGGTTATGGGTAGTTTCTCAGGTAGGTGATCGCTAACTAAAAGATTCTACCTGGATTTAGGATACCTTTTGGATCCAGAGTGACTTTCAAGGTTTTCATCAGCGCAATTTCAGCTTCCTCACGTGAGTGGTGCAACCATTGAGTTTTATGCGAACCGACGCCGTGTTCTGCAGTGATGCTACCATCGTACTTTCCAGTGATTTCGTACACTGCATCATATACTCCGTATTTTTG
This sequence comes from Gammaproteobacteria bacterium, assembly GCA_003485905.1. GTDB lineage: Bacteria > Pseudomonadota > Gammaproteobacteria > Arenicellales > Arenicellaceae > UBA10349. Next base: position 4,073 of record DNHK01000296.1, read on the forward strand.
TTGCTCACTTTCGGTGCCAGCAACAATGTGAAAATTTCCATCCCCCAAGTGACCAAAATAATAGGCGGTAACATTCGGGAACTTCTCCAGAAGTGTGTCTTGTATATCATTTACACACGCCTCCACATTACGAATTGGGATTCCAATATCAAAATGGGCCGCATTTTTAAGTTCTGCGGTTAACTCTCCTATACCGTCACGGATTTTCCAAAAATTTTCCGCATCAGAGATTGATTGTGCAAGGGCGGCATTAGTAACTATTTCTTGCTCCATCAGGTCGGAAAGTAACTCGCAGAAATGTTCAAAATCTGTATCGGGATAGTGTCCTTCTGATTCAAGAATAACGTAGTACGCGTATTCTTCGGAAAACGGATTACGTGCGTCGGCTACTACATTGATGCAAACATCATAGTAATTTGGCCACATAACTTCGAAGGCGCTAATGCTTGGCAGTCGTGTACGCGCCTCCTTTAGCAACCGTATGACATCAGTCATTGATTGCAGCCCACACATGGCAGATTGTTTGGTGAGCGGCTTTGGAAACAGGCGCAATACGATTTCAGTGATTATTCCAAGAGTGCCTTCCGAACCAATGAACAGTTGCTTTAGATCATAACCAGCATTATTTTTTAGCAACTTATTCCGATTGGTCAAAACGGTGCCATCTGCAAGCACCGCGACCATGCCGGAGACCAGCGCGCGAGCCATACCGTACTTGATTACTTGATTTCCGCCCGCATTGGTTGCGATATTGCCGCCAATTTGACAGCTTCCTCGAGCGCCCAGATCGAGCGCTAAATATAAGCCAGCATCTTCCGCTGCTTGCTGCACTTCAGATAATGGTGTGCCTGCTTGTACAGTGATGGTCAGCGCATCCTGATCAATTTCAATGATTTTGTTCATGCGTTCAAGCGACAGTGACCACTCGCCAGGTTTGGGTGATGCGCCACCGGATAGTCCCGTTAATCCTCCTTGAACTACAATTGTCTGGCCCGCAGAATTACAAAGCTGCAGCATATTGGATACGTCCTCTGTGGTCTTTGGACGCAATACAGCTTCTGGTTTACATTTCCCACTATCGGTCCAGTCGGATGAATATTTATCGGAAACTTCATCGTCAAATAGCACACTTGGTGGATTAAAACGTTCGCGAATATCTTTTCTTAGACTCATATTTTTGCTGTGAATTAGCTACACTGTGCCGCTGTGACATCCTGCCTTTTTTAGAGATTGGCGTAGAAGATTGTATATAACATTGCTACTTATTAGCAGCGAGAATTCTATAGTAGTCTAGCCGATTGGGTTAACTAGCAGAGTAGTTATCAAAACAGAAACTGTTGAATTTATGAGCAAACTTTTAGTAATTAGCGGCGCAAGTCGCGGAATCGGAAAGTCGACGGCGCAGTTGTTTCAAGCATCCGGCTACAAAGTGATTAATTTATCTCGGTCACCTGCGAATTTGGAAGGGGTGCTGGATGTATCTGCGGACTTAAGCGAACCCCGTTGGATTAACCATGTGCGTGATGAACTATCGAATAGGCTAGAAGGAATAGATGAAATCGCCTTGGTGCACAATGCCGGTGTTTTAGTTAAAGATAAAGTTGGCGAATTACCTCAAGAGCAATTACGTCGTGTATTGGAAGTGAACGTTGTGGCTTCTAGCATGCTTAATGATTTACTTATTCCGAGGATGCCCAGTGGCTCCTCTATTATTTACTTGGGTTCTACATTGAGTGAAAAGGCGGTGCCAGGCACCGCATCCTATGTCACGTCCAAGCATGCTGTCGTCGGGCTAATGCGTAGTACTTGTCAGGATTTGGCTGGCACTGGCATTCACACTGCCTGTATATGCCCAGGGTTTACCGATACCGAGATGTTGCGAGACAACATTGGAGATGACCCTGAGGTCTTAGAAGCTATCGCTGGAATGCAAACATATAACCGATTGGTAGAGCCCGAAGAAATAGCTCAGGCAATATTTTCGGTTTCTCAGCAACCGGTGTTTAATGGGGCAGTTTTACACACTAATTTAGGGCAGGTCGAAAATTAGGGGTAGTTACATTTTTAGATAACGTTTTAAGTAGAAAACCGCCAAGTAAAATGGACCTGTGTCTGCTAAAGCCACTAGCGCTTTGAACAGGTAATTAAACCCCATAAGCGTCAGTAGTGTTTTTAGATTCATTTCGCCCGCAAGAAATAACGCACCAAAAGTTACCGAGATAACCATAAAAGAATCTACTGCTTGTGAAACCAGAGTACTGAAATTATTGCGTAGCCATAGGTGTTTTCCGTTGGTAAGCGCTTTCCAAAAATGGAATAAGTGTACGTCGCAGTATTGCGCTGCAATATAAGCTAGCATCGACGCGAACACAGCCCCAGATGTGCAAGCGTAGATTAGTCCAAATAACTCAACAGAATTTGATACTGATGTTCCATTGGGTAAGGTAATGTCCTGTGCCAACTGAATAGTCTGCCAGGGTGCTTGTGTGTCCATTGCCGGCGCGGGCAATGAGTTGGCAAGCCACATGCAGCCTAAGATAAAAAAATTCAGAAACAAGCCCACAGTCACCATAAATTGAGCACGCCGTTTTCCGTACAATTCACAGACTAAATCGGTACATAAGAATGTGAGCGGATAAGGTAAAACGCCTACGGCAACCGTTAGCGGACCTAGCTCGACAAACCGCGTGATACCTATGACATTTAGTAGGGTCATTGCACACAAGAAAAACCCGGCAAGTACTAAAAATACGCGTTCGCGTCTTTCATAAAGCTCTTCGCTTTGGAGTGTCATTTTTGCTTTCTTTCGGATAAGGTTTATTGCCTATACAGGCTTTCACTTTATCTATTATGCCGCGCTTAGTCACCCTTGAGATTGAAAAGCAGTTCATGCATTTTGCAGCTGCGCACTTCACCATTTTTTCCGCAACCGAACGTGAGCGGTTACATGGTCATAACTACTATTTGGCGGTTAATATTACCGGTCAAATAGACAGCAACGGTCTCTGCTTTGACTATAATTTGCCGAAGGAGCGGTTAAGGGTGATGTGTGAAGAATTAAACGAATACATGTTACTACCCGAGTTATCACCGTACTTAACGATCGAAGATATTGGTGAACAATACCGGGTCTTATTTGATTCAGATGAAATGTTTTTTTTGAAAGCTGATACACACATTCTGCCGTTGGCGAATATAACCATTGAGGAACTTTCTCGGTATTTTTGCGATAAGCTGTGTGCGGATGAGGCTTGGCTTAAATCGTTGGATATTTGCAAATTGGAATTGAAAGTATCTTCCGGTCCCGGTCAGTGGGCGGTCAGTAGTTGGAGTGAAAGGTAAATTTTCTTCTAATCACTTTCTTCATACCGATAGCGCGTGTCCGGCTATGAATTAGCTGCGACAATATGTCACTCCCGAATTTGTATCATTTCCTATCTAATACGCCTGCATGACAAGTTGCGGCGATAGCCGCGTTTTGTCGAATTTCATAAACTGAGTTGATTAGCGAGGTGTTCGCTATGGACTTAACAGTTTTTCAGGAGAGTAAGCGTGCGGTCTTTAGTATTAATATCAATTGTCGTTTGTGTGATCAGCAGTATTTCAATTGTGGCAAGGGCAGATACTGGGGCGGAGACACATGCGAGTACCCATGCCCCGATTGCAGTAATGGGTGATCATGTACATGAGAAGGGTGAGGTGATGATCTCTTATCGTTATATGAATATGGATATGCAAGGTAGTCGGCTGGGTGGTGATGCTATTTCGGACAATACGATTGCCACGACCATTCCCAACCGTTTTTTTGGAACACCGGGTCAACCACCCACGCTAAGAATAGTACCTACCGAAATGACTATGGAAATGCACATGTTCGGGTTGATGTACGCACCTAACGACAGCGTTACACTAATGGCAATGTTGAATTATGTCGAAAAGGATATGACACATACAACGTATCGCGGTGGTAGAGGTACCAACGTCCTGGGTCAATTTGTAACCAAGACTAAAGGCGTCGGAGATACGCCATTGGCCGCATTGGTAACGTTAGCAAACAGCCCGACATACAAACTACACGGGACCATTGGGATTTCTCTACCCACTGGTAGCACCACTAAAGAGGATGATGTTTTAACCCCAATGGGTGGTACGCCAACCGTGCGATTACCGTACCCAATGCAATTAGGTAGCGGCACGTTCGATCCAATTGTGGGGCTAACGTACACAGGTGGTTTGCTTTCTTCAGACACTGGGTGGGGATACGGGGCTCAGTGGCGTTCATTATTTCGCATACAGGACAATGATGAAGGTTATCAGCTTGGGGACGAACACAACCTTACCGGATGGGTTAATTACCAGTGGTCTCCAGCGGTAAGTACTTCCTTGAGGTTGAATTATTTGGATCGCGGAAAAATAGATGGTATTGATTCAATAATTGTCGGGCCGGTACAAACTGCGGATCCGAACAACGCAGGTCTCAAGCAATTGGATTTGGGTTTGGGCGTAAACTTTGCGGGTTCGGGTAGTTGGAACGGTCATCGACTATCAGCAGAATACTTAGTGCCCCTAAGTCGTGATACATCTGGTGTGCAGCTGGAAACAGACGCTACGATGTATTTCGGCTATCAATATGCATTCTAACTAGGTATCGTTTTTACATAATCATCATAAGATTTGTGTTGACGATTGGATTGTAGGAACGCTACAGTGAGCTAACCGCGGGTTAGCTCACATTACGTGTTTCGCTCTGCGAGCTACAGTAATAGAACCGGCCTGCCCTTTGAAAAGCTAGATTTTAATTAGGGGGTAAATAGAATGCGCGTGGTATTGGTTACTGTTATGGGTACAGCCGTACCTAACCAGTATGAACAGGAAGTTCTGTTGCCTTATGCCCATAAACACTTTGCGGGCTGGTTGGACGACAATAAATATGAACCGCGAATTATTGAGCTGCTAGAGAGCTTACAGCTAGAGGGTTTCATAAGTGACAGTTCTGCCGAATCTTTAATCGCACGGGTACAGCTAGAGCCAGGAATTATGGCGAATGCGAGCGGGCCGTTGCGTAAGCTGATACATAAGCTTTTGGATAACGGCTACCAGGAGGGGGATATCGAGGGTGAAGTGTTTGAGGATGCCTGGCAATCGATGCACGAATGGGGAACGGCTGGTATTCCGGTATATAGCTACGGACGAGGGCTGGTTTCTGAACGTAGGAGTATTTTTAAGTATTCAATTTTTGGTGACTTGTCATCTCTCTTTAAAGGGCATTTTGATCCAACGATCGGTGATTTATCGTCATCGGAATCCTTTTTAGCAATCGCTGATAAAATAAAAATTTCGCCATTGTTCTGTACGTGTATAGCGACGACCACGGCTACACTTCAGGCCGCCCAAGATGTAGGGATGGATGGGATATTACTTGATCGCGATGGTGCTGATGAGAGCACAAATGAGCCATACCCAATCGTAAAAAGCTTTGACGAAATAGTGTTGCCGGACGATCATGTATTGGAAGTCGCGAGTTAAATCGACATGAGAATTTAAGGTGTTTTTGGTTGAAACTACTTGTTGACCGCGAGTAAGCTCTCAAGCGCAATAGATGACATAGCTCAGGTCGATGAAGACTTATCTAATGCGCTCAGCACGGTAGGTTATCCAGAACCGAGAAACCGTTCGGCAGGTTTTGAAACGTTGGTTTCTACTGTGGTTAGTCAGCAATTGTCTACCAAGGCTGCAGATACAATTTTTTCTAGAGTGAAGGCTGCTGTGCCAGAGCTTTCGCCTCGCGGGTTGCTGTCCACACCGAATGAAGATTTAAGGGGTGCGGGCCTGTCAGGTAGAAAAGTTGAATATCTACGAGGGCTTGCAGAAGCAACTATTTCTGGTGAATTCGATCCAGTCGCACTCGAAAGTATGGATGACGAGGAGGCCATTCAAAGCATCGTCCAACTTCGAGGTTTTGGAAAATGGACAGCCAAGATATACCTGATGTTTTCTCTCAGCCGTAACGACATATTTCCAGAAGATGATTTAGCGTTGCTGATTGCTTTACAGCACTTAAAAAGATTAGATGAGAGGCCGAGCCCCAGCCAAGCATTGGATTTAACTTTGCACTGGTCACCAAATCGAAGTGCGGGTAGCTTGTTCTTATGGAAATATTATCGTTGTAAAGTACGCCCTGAGTCGCGAGGGATATAGCAAACTTTGCTTTTCTAAATTTGGCCATACGGGCTAAGTACGATCACAACAATGGTCTGTTTTATTAGCTAGTATGTAAGATGTTGTTGTAAGTAGTATGCATCTATCAGTGGATACGCATTAAGACGTTTAGGAAATATTATGCTTAAAATTGGATTGTTGATTTTGTTGTGCTTGGTGGTATTGATAACGGTGTTTATGGCTTTTCGACTGGTTGGCGAGGCTACTAAGAGTCAATCGATGCATCCAGAGTTGGGGGTGGTAAATGGAGCCTTGCTCGACTGTCCAAGTTCACCCAATTGTGTGTCTAGTCGGGCAACGGATGCCAAGCATGGGATAGAAGTGATTGCTGACGATGATGGCGTAGGCTGGACCGCTCTGGCAGATCGCGTATCCGCCATGTCCGGCGCAAAACTTGTGATCAAGCAAGATGACTATATATGGTTTGAGTTTTCTTCGTCTACCTTGGGTTTTGTCGATGATGTAGAATTTCTCAATGAACCGGCAAATCAACAAATATCTGTAAGGTCAGCATCGAGGGTTGGGTATAGTGACTTTGGAGCCAATCGAAAACGTATCGAGGCTATCCGCTTAGCCTTAAAATCCGGGCACTAATTCGCCGGCAAAGGCGGCTATAAGATTTCAATCTACCGCAGGTGTGTGATGAGTAGCGTTAAGGAAATAGAGGGACGATCGAAAACGCAGGTGGATGAGCAAAGGATTGAGCAGTTTGCTAACACGCACCGATTGCCGAAGGCATTTTTATCGATCGCTGCACAGTATTATCAGCCGCTAGCAAGGCAGATAGCCAAGCACACGATTGAAGATGGATTACGCCTTCTTGGTATTTGTGGTGCTCAAGGAACCGGCAAATCTACACTTGCTGCGTTTGTGGCACAATTCTTAACACAGGAATTTGGATTAACGGTTGTTTGTTTGTCATTGGATGATTTTTACTTACGTAAGTCCGAACGTCTGAATTTGGCAAGTAGTACCCACCCTTTGCTTGCGACCCGGGGAGTTCCGGGCACGCATGATATAAAACTCGCGAATACGGTTATTAATAGCCTGCTAGCTGGAAATCATGTGCAGATTCCAAGGTTTGATAAATCGATTGATGATCGCGCAGAAGTTGAGCAGTTTGATATCAGTGATGGCCAAGTGGATCTGGTGGTGCTTGAGGGTTGGTGTGTCGGCGCCAAAGTTCAGCAAGATGAAGTGTTGTTGGATCCGATTAATGAGCTTGAACGTATTGAAGATCCAGACGGGAAATGGCGGACCTATGTTAACCAGGCGCTTGGTTCAGATTATACCAAGCTATATTCAAAGCTTGATTATTTGGTGTTTCTACAAGCACCAAGTTTAGAGTGCGTCTATGAATGGCGTGGGGAGCAAGAGAAAAAATTGCGCGATAAGGTAGGCGACAGATTTGGAGAAATGACGCCGGTCGATTTACAGCGATTTATAATGCACTACGAACGGATAACACGCGATTGTTTGGCCATATTGCCGATAATTGCAGATGCCGTGATGAGCTTAAACCCCGGGCATGGAGTGGAATCACTTACTTATAAACGTTCTAGTAAATCTGATCAGAAATAGTTTTGTTTAGATCGTTCAATTTCGTTCAAAGTAGGTAGATAAATAGTTATCAAAATCAACAGCATCCGAATCTTCAATTTGCTTTTGTTTTTCTAGTGATTCAATTGAGATTTTATCCAATTCGGCTTTTTTATCGTTAGGCAGCGAATCTTTAAAGTAATTTTTATGCTGACTGCTAAGGCGCATTCCAAGTTCGCTGAAGCTGATTTTCTCCGTTACGGCGAGATCTAAAATTTGTGCTGAAGGGAATAATTCCGGTTGTACCAGTTTATTTCTCTGCGCTTTAACCGCTAAGGTATGCAAATCATTACCGTGCGATTTATCGAGTAAATTTGCCGTTTCTCCAATGCCATCCATTAAATCAGATGCCCACTGAAAGGCCTCGATTGGTTCTCCATCACGGTTTAATTTTAGTCCGGGCTTTCGGCCCTCAGTGATAATTGAAGTTTTATTTTGATTATTTATTGCATATTCAGAGTCAGAAATTTGTGGGCTACTTTGCAATAAGCAGTAGAGCAAAAAGCTATCAAGGAATCTTGCCTGAGTGGAATCAATAGCAACGGGTAAAAATGGATTCAGGTCGAGGTTTCGAACTTCAATGTATTGGACACCGTGTTGCTTTAAATACGATGAAGGGTGTATTCCTGATGGAGTCACTCGTTTAGGTCGGACATCGCTGTAATATTCGTTTTCGATTTGCAGCAATCGGTCATTAAGTTGTAAATAATGACCATCCTCTTTGACACCGATTTTTTCGTAGGGCGGATAGCTCATGTTGAGGGCTTGTCCTAAAGTGCTGGTGTAAGTATCGACCGAGTTATAGCAAACCCGAAAATTACTTTGCGCGTCACTGGTGTAGCCAAGATCTCCCATCCTTAACGATGTTGCCCAAGGTAAGAAATAGCCCTGACCTTTGAGTCGTTGGAGTTTGTGGTCGAGTCCTTCAAGAAATGATCCGCATACAGCAGGAGACGCTCCAAACAGCAATAATAAAAGCCAGGCATTGCGTCGAAAGTTACGGATAAGTCCGAAGTATTGCTCATCTCGAAAATCACGATCGGATGCAGTACTGGCGGCAGCGCTTCGATAGCTTGTCCAAAAGTCATCCGGTAGCGAAAAATTGTAATGTATGCCGGCAATGGTTTGCATTCTTTTGCCGTAACGATGCTCCAAACCGACTCGATAAATATGCTTCATCATACCGACATTGGATTTCCCGTATTGCGCGATCGGTATGCTACTTTCACCGCCTAAAAAACACGGCATGCTTGAGCTCCAAATTACTTCGTTATCCAAAACCTCATAGGTAAAGCGGTGTAAATCTTCTAGGAAGCTTATGGCCAATTCAGGCGTCGACATGACCGGTGTGACAAACTCTAGTAGTGCCTCTGAAAAGTCCGTAGTGATGCTGGGGTGGGTAAGCGCAGAACCTAAAGCACTCGGGTGTGCTGATTGCGAAAGCTCACCTGCAGGCGTTGTGCGTAAACCTTCTTTTTCGATTCCACGCTGGATGCCCGTTAACGTGCCGACAGTGCCGGACTGTTCTAGAAGATCAAGACTTTTTTGAAAAGATTGAGACACTAAGGAATCCATTTAAGCTTGCCGATAAAAAATCGAATCGAATTTTATCTTAACAATGAGCGATAAACGCAACTAATTATCAAAATGATTAACTCGCTCAGTTCTAAAATTTTAAGGATCATTGTTTTATCGCCTCAAGGGGTAGTCTATAAACACGCTTACATACAAAAAAATTTTAAAGTTTATAGTGCCGTTCTATATGTTCGCGAGTAATCACACCGCAAATTCTATTTGCTGACTTACCATGAGCACCCGTAACGTAAAGTAAATCGGCGCCAGTTGCCTCCATCGCCTCGTGGGCTTCTTGGAGCGTTTCCAGAATCGTAACTCTGGTGGAGTCCTCTCGCATTGCAGGTAAGCTGAGTAGGTCTATGTCGGCGTTATCAGATTTGAGATTATTAAGGTGGATGGCCAAATCAGCTGCAGGTAGTAGCGACGCCTGTCCGTTATCAGCAAAGGCCATTATCCAACGTTGGTTGGCTTCCAATGCTGTGCGCGCAGCCTCTACTGTGATGATTCTGTCCATTTGTGACACACTCTTATCCATAACGCTGGCAACGCCGATCCGACGTAGCGCTTGAGCCATGGGGGCATTGCGATAATCCAGTCCTCGTTCACGCATAAGAACGCGATAAATTGACATAAATCCAAACGGTACTCGTTTGGTAATCAGTGCGGCTACCACCGCAATCATTGCTGGCAATATAACTGAATGTGTACCACTTAATTCCAGAATAGCCACCAGTGCCGCCAGCGGAGCATGCAGTGTTGCGCCCATCATGGCGCAAGCGCCTAGCAGAGCGTATAAGCCTTCATCGTGCAATCCGCTCACCAGGTCGTTAGCCATCATACCCATTGATCCGCCCAGGCAGGCGCCCATTAATAAGCTCGGGGCTATTAACCCACCAGGCATCCCTAAACCAACCGCTGCAGATGTAGCGATTATCTTGGCAAAAAATATCAGCATAAGCGCAGCCATTGATATTTGCCCCACGATTGCCAGACTCAAAGTGTCGTAGCCGATTCCCATAATCTGTGGTGCGGGAATTGCGAGTGCGCCGGTGATTGTGCCGGCCAGTGCGATTCGAAACCAAACCGGTTTTGTTTCGAATAAATGGGAAAAAACCACCGATGCTTTGACAAAGGCCGCAGCGCTTAAACCAATCACGACCCCCATCAACATCACATAGGGAAGTTCACCTACCGAGGTCCACTCTATGCTCGGAACCGAAAATGCAGGTGCGTCACCAAACACTATTCGAGCTAAACTGGTCGCCGTGAGTGACGCGATGATGACGGGTGTGAATCCGAGGATGGTGTACTCCATTAGGACTACCTCCATCGCAAATATCACGCCAGCTAAAGGTGTATTGAATCCAGCGCCAATCGCAGAAGCGACACCGCAACCAATGAGTATTCGGCCGGCATTGTGAGGTATCTTAAGGGCGTCGCTAATATTGGCACCTGCGGCTGCGCCCAAGTGTACAGCCGGCCCCTCACGCCCCACTGACTGACCGGTAATCATGCACAAGGCCGCGCCAACAAATTGCATAGCCGCGTTCTTAAGCGGCAAACGGCCATGATGATAAGCAAGACGTTCAAGTACATGGACAATGCCTGTCTGTCTGGTTGACGCACTAACGGATTGAAAAATTATTCCAATGACTATCCCTCCACCAGCGCATAACAGAAATCGCGTTCCGCCAGAAAGAGATTCAAATGAGGCGCTATAATCATCCATTACCGATGATGTAAGGGCACCGGTAACAAGCAAACGAAAGCAAATACTTATTGAACCTGCGATTAGTCCGACGATAACCGCGAGCACAGCCAGTTGAGCCATTGCGTCGTTCCGCGACATACGAATACGTTGCTGGTCAATAAATTCACGCACCTCAGAGCGGATCCGCAGCGCTAGCTGGAAGAGTTTTTGAGTTATGTCTGGCTCGGCAGGCACGGGCTTAGATTAGAACGGTGGTACAACGTCCGGTCGCGTACCCGTAATTAAGCTTCTAAAACGAGATTGGATCCGTTCAAGAGCAGCGGTATCGTCCGCCTCAAATCTCAACACTAGTATGGGCGTTGTATTTGAAGGGCGTATTAAGCCAAACCCATCGTCAAAGTCCACACGAATACCATCCATGGTGGATACTTTTGCATCATCGAATGAAGCGTTTTCGATCATCTCATTCATAAACACGTAATGCTCACCTTCTTGCATTTCAATACGCAATTCAGGTGTGTTGACGGAGTCAGGTAAAGCGTTAAACACGTCGGTAGGGCTTTGGTCCATTTTGGAAAGCAGTTCGATCAGCCGGGCACCTGCATAACTGCCGTCATCAAACCCATACCAGCGTTCCTTGAAAAATATGTGGCCGCTCATTTCACCGGCCAATTGCGCACCGGTTTCCTTCAATTTGCCTTTAATAAAAGAATGTCCGGTTCGCCACATGGTTGCTTTGCCGCCAGCGGCTTCGATTTCGCGTGGCAGGGTCCGTGAACATTTAACATCGTAAATAATTTCAGCAGCAGGGTTTCTTTCCAGCACGTCTCTGGCAAATAGAATCATTTGCCGATCAGGCCAGATCACATTGCCTTCGGCGGTTACCACGCCCAGGCGATCACCGTCTCCGTCAAATGCAAATCCCAGCTCAGCGCCTTGATCTTTTACAGCTTTAATCAGATCTTGCAGGTTTTCTATTTGGCTGGGGTCTGGGTGATGGTTTGGAAAATTGCCATCTACTTCGCCATACAATGTGGTGACGTCGCAACCGAGCCGCTCAAATAATTGGGGAGCGACGGCACCAGCGACTCCGTTCCCACAATCGATGACCAATTTAATCTGTCTGGCTAGCTTTACATCAGCAACGATGGTGTCCAGATATTCGGGAATAATTTCTCGTGAAGAGTATGTACCTGTGGTTTCAGACGGTGCGACAACAAAACTACTGTCCTGTATGCGTTGTCGAATAGTTTGAATGCGTTCTGCCGAAAGCGTCATTCCATTGATGACCATCTTGAACCCATTATAATCTGGTGGATTATGGCTACCGGTAATGGCAACACAGGAAGGGATCCCAAGGCTATAAGAGGCAAAGTAAACTACCGGCGTTGGAGCAACACCAATGTCAACGACGTCAAGCCCTGTTGAGCGGATGCCATCGGAGAGAGCCTTGGCAAGTTTTGGGCCGGAGAGTCGCCCGTCACGACCGACAATTATCGCCGGTTGATTGTGATTAATCGCCTCTGTACCAATACTTTGGCCAATCTGGTAGGTCATATCGACGGTAAGGGTTTTGTCGACGATGCCACGTATATCGTAGGCTTTGAAAATTTCGGCAGGAAAGCGGTCGTTCATTGGTAGATATATTGGAAGCCAGGTGCGGGGTGATTTGAATTATAACCAATCGAACAAAAGTTACTATCGCAAACCGACTTGCCACCTCACCGTTTTCATTGGTGTAACTTACTTTGCATCTAGTTATTGATTTCTCAATGAGGGTGCAGGAATTGTTGGGATCAAAGCTGATAACGATTTAGCGATTGCCAACAGTTCGCGATCTTCATTGCGTTTCCCGTCCAGTGATACGGCTAACGGTAAGCCAATAGAATTTAACGCTATGGGAAACACAACACCGGGCTGGCCTGCCAGCGCACCGGGGCTAGAATTATGATCATTTATAAATATTGAAACTGCTTCGTCATCAATGATGGTTTCCTGAGGATTATCTGGCAGTGCAAACGGAGCGGCGCTCGCTGTCGCCGGAAAAATCATTGCTGACAATTGATTATCGCTAAAGTAAGCGTCGTAGTTAGCTTGTAATTCTGGTCGGGCGACGTCAATCGCATTGCGATAAACCTCTTCGGGAATAGCGTCTGGCGCGCCGTCAATTACAAGTTGATCCCAAATGGCTTTAACATCCCAACCGATTTCTGCATACAGCTCTTCAAAGCTTGTACCATCGCCCCAGCTAGCTAGGAACTCAACAATTGACGGGTGCGTTTCGTAGAATAATATCGGGTACAACGCCGCGTCATTTAGCGCCGCGGCATCTTGCAAATCGACAGCAACCAAAGTAACCCCTGCATTTCTTAGCGAGTCCAGATACGTGTCGAAAGCAGATTTCAACTCAGAGCTAGTGCCATCGTAAAAGAACTCACTAGGAACGCCGAGTCGCAGTGAGCTTAATTCGATTGCGGCTAACTCATTAAAATCGTCACTCAGAACAGAATCTATCAAGGCTAAATCATCAACCGAGCGAGTCAACGGGCCAATTGTATCCAGTGTCGGTGCCAGTGGCGCAACACCGCTATTATCGTAGCGCCCAGTAGAAGGCCTTAGTCCGAATAGCCCGGTGTAGGCGGCCGGAACCCTAATAGAAGCTGCAGTGTCTGAACCAATCGCAATCGGCA
>DNHK01000078.1 GCA_003485905.1 Gammaproteobacteria bacterium
ACGGGTGTATTAACGGGTGTATTAATAGTCGAAGCGAAAAATAATCGAGTTAAAACGATTAGTAACTGATGCTTACAGATAATTCAAGAATTCAAACAAGTTAAATTTACGAAAGACCAAATCTTTTTAAAAACAACCAATCATTGATTAATTCACTAACTGTGACCGATCTTTATAGGACCTAATGATGGCAGAATTTTCCCTACCAGCTAACTCCAAAATTAAAAAAGGCAGACATTTTCCTGCTCCAAAAGGTAGCAAGAATGTTAAGAAGTTTAATATCTACCGTTGGGCTCCCGAAGATGGTGAGAATCCTAGCGTTGACTCTTATGAGCTAGATATGGATGCCTGCGGGCCAATGGTTTTAGATGCAATAATAAAAATTAAAAATGAAATTGATCCGACATTGACGTTTCGGCGTTCTTGCCGTGAAGGTATTTGTGGCTCCTGCGCCATGAATATCGATGGTACCAATACATTGGCTTGCACCAAGGCTATTAGCGACTGTAAAGGTGCTGTCAAAATTTATCCGCTGCCTCATATGCCTGTAGTTAAGGATTTAGTTCCAGATATGACGCACTTTTATGCACAGTATGCTTCGGTGCAGCCTTGGCTAAAATCTGATACGCCGGTATCGCCTGGTAAGGAACGTTTACAATCGAAAGAAGATCGTTCCAAGTTAGACGGTCTTTATGAATGTATATTGTGCGCCTGTTGTTCTACCTCTTGTCCAAGTTATTGGTGGAATAGTGATCGTTATTTAGGCCCAGCCGTTTTGTTACAAGCATATCGGTGGATTGCCGATTCACGAGACGATGCTACTGGTGATCGACTGGACGAATTAGAGGATCCATTTAAATTGTATCGTTGTCATACCATTATGAATTGCACAAACACGTGCCCGAAAGATTTGAATCCTGGTAAAGCAATCGGCGAGATCAAAAAACTCATTGCGGAACGGACTCTATAAAAAGGACAAACGAGTTAACATTCGCAATCGTATATCTGTTTTGATTTCGATGTGCTTATTGTGATCTGGTTGTTATGAGCGAGGTTTTACCAGTTGGTAAACTTCGTTGGCGGTGCCGTCGAGGTGTCCGAGAACTAGACGTCTTGTTGACCCGATTTCTCGATCAAACCTATGATACTTTGAGCAACTCTCAAAAGTTGGCATTCTGCAGCTTATTGGAAGTACAGGATCCAATAATAATGGACTGGATATTTGCGCGTAGTTCATCAGATGAAGAAGATGTACAGGATATAGTTAAGCAATTAGCCAAATTAGTCGATTAATTGCTGTTGTATGGTATAGCTAGGCAGCCTCTTGATAATCGTTTAATACACTAATGCCACGGTGTTAACCGTTTCACTCAATGCTTAAAACAGCCGATGTTAATGCTGGCCCGCCACGCTACTAATTTCGATGAGATTTGGAACACAATAATGAACTCTGAATACTTACTAACTTCACTAATCGTGGTTTTACTGCCAGGTTCAGGGGTGGTTTATACGCTCTCGATCGGCTTAGGTCGTGGCTGGCTAGCTAGTATATTTGCAGCTTTTGGGTGCACAATGGGGATAATTCCAGCAGCCGCAGCAAGTATTGTGGGGTTAGCTGCGATTTTGCATACCAGCGCTTTAGCGTTCCAAGTACTCAAATTCTTGGGCGTCGCCTACTTGCTATATATGGCGTGGAGGATTTTGCAAGATGGTGGAGATCTTGATGTGAGAGAGGAGAAATCTAAAACACCGCTTGTAAAGATCGCCGTAAATGGAATGTTGCTAAATATCTTAAATCCTAAGTTATCGTTATTTTTCTTCGCTTTCCTACCTCAATTTGTACCCTCGAATGTGCAAAATACATCATTAACTTTGTTATCTTTGGCATTGGTCTTCATGCTTTTAACTTTTATCGTGTTTGCGGTATATGGCGTAGCGGCTTCTCTTGCGCGAGATTACTTTATTGCTAGCCCTGGCGTTATGAACTGGTTTAAAAGAGTTTTCGCTGGCACTTTTGGTTTCTTGGGAGTCAAGTTAGCCTTTTCGAATAGTTAGATTGATGGCTATAGGCGATTATCGGACTTTCAATGTAGCGGGCTAAAGAGGTTAATCCAGACATTTTTGTAGTTACCCTCAATGCAAGTAATATACCGAGCGAGTATTTTGTAAATCAAGGTACTACATCGAAGGCAGACAATATCCAACGAAAGCATTCGTAGGGAAGACGACGGCGTTCGGGTAGGTTGTGTTATAGTGTCACTTCACTTCCAGCCAGCAGAACTTCTTTCCTGCGGCAATTCAACTTAGCGGAACTACTCGTTGACATTCGGCCAATCCTGGTCGACACGATCCTGTTCACCTCTGCCTAAGCTTCACCTCTACGGGGACTTATGCGTGCAAGACCGCTAAATACACCTATTATCAATCGACCTCTTACTCGAGAGACAGATAAACTAGTAAAATTGCAATCGAGGCTTACTCCTACCAAGAGAGCGTCTGCTAGGGCGATAGTCTATTGTGAAGGAAACTTTGGTGCGCTCGATGGTAAAACCGCCAATGGACTTGTGCGTTATTCAGAGAATTATGAAATTCTTTCTGTCATTGATAGTGAAAAGGCGGGCCTCGACTCCGGCATGGTTCTGGATGACAAAACAAACGATATTCCAATTTGTCGCAATCTTGCCGACGCCCTAAAACACGCAGGCGATGTGCCTGATTACTTTATATTCGGAATGGCGCCATCCAGTGGCATGTTATCTCTTTACGAACGCGGCCTGATTCTTGAAGCGATTAGTCATGGGATGAATATTGTTAATGGCCTGCATGAGTTTCTTAACGATGACCCAATATTTATAGCTGCGTGCGCGGCGAGTGATGTAACAATCCTGGATGTGCGTAGACCGCGCGATAAGAAGGATCTACGAATGTTCAATGGCAGCATTTCTAATGTGACCTGTCCACGTATTGCTGTGCTTGGTACTGACTGTGCGATAGGCAAACGCACCACTGCGACTATCCTCGCTAAGACCCTCAATGATAACGGCGTTAAGGCTGTGCTGATAGGAACCGGGCAGACGGGCCTAATACAGGGCGCCCGCTATGGCGTTGCACTTGATGCTATCCCATCTCAATTTTGTGCTGGTGAGCTAGAGGCAACCATTGTTGAAGCCTATGAAAATGAAAACCCGGATGTGGTTATCATTGAGGGGCAGGGGTCGCTGAGTCATCCCGCATTCTCTTCATCATCGTTTATTCTTCGAGGTAGTTGCGCTAACGCCGTGATATTGCAACATGCACCTAGGCGTGAACATCGCTGTGATTTTGAGGGCATGCCTATGCCGACGCCAAAGTCCGAAATAGAATTACTCGAAATTTTTGCCGATACTACAGTTATTGGATTAACAATTAACCATGAAAATATGAGTGATAGCGAAGTAACCGCCGCTATATCTGAGTATGAAAAAGAACTCGGTATTCCCGTCACTGATGCCTTAACTCGCTCGCCTCAACATCTATTGAATATGGTGCTAGCGGCATTTCCAGAGCTGAAGGGAACTCTACCGGTAGCAGCTTGATATTCGCACCTCGGCTTGATGTTGATCTTGGCAAGATTTATTACAACACTTGTGAATTGGTTGCGCGACTCAAAAAACGAGGGTTATCGGTAACCGGTGTAACTAAAGCGACACTCGGTTCAATAGAGATTGGTAGCACCATGCTGCAGGCTGGTGTGACTGGCATTGGCGATTCACGCATTGAAAGTATTCGGGCCATGCGGCTTGCTAGTCTTAATCTCAATTTAAGAAAAGCTTCAATGACGCTACTTCGATCACCGATGCTCAGTCAGGTTGAGCAAGTAGTCCGGTACGCAGATTTGAGCTTTAACACCGAAGTCGAGGTTATAAAAAAACTTTCTCTTGAAGCTCAGCGGCAGAGGCGCACCCACCAAGTAATACTAATGGTGGAACTTGGTGACCTCCGAGAAGGTATCATGCCAGAGGACTTATTAAATACGGTAGATGAGGTTAATAAGCTTCCAAATATCGTAATTAAAGGAATTGGCACCAATCTGGCATGCCGCAGTGGTGTATCACCAGATGCTACTAACATGTCAAAATTGACTCTGCTCGCAGAGCAGGTAGAGGCAGAGTTTGATCTTAAGCTAGAAACAATCTCTGGGGGCAATTCGGCTAATTTACCGTGGGCATTATTTGATGCGAAATTAGATGCCGGGCGAGTTAACGATCTGCGATTGGGTGAAGCTATATTGTTAGGCCGTGAAACGCTCCAACGTCAACCAATTGACGGATTACACACAGATGCCATAACCTTTACCGCGGAAGTTATTGAATCAAAGTTAAAACCTACACTGCCCACAGGTGATATAGCACAAACCGCTTTCGGTGAGCCTCAAACAGTGCTTAATCGTGGCACAGTGATGCAAGGCGTGATGGCTGCCGGTTTACAAGATATAGACCCATCTGGTCTGCAATGTCCTGCTGGCATCGAGATCTTAGGCGCCAGTAGCGATCACCTTATAGTGGAGTCACTAAAAAATAATCTATTTGTTGGGCAGGAAATAAAATTCCAAATTAATTACAGCGCGTTGCTTCGTGCTATGACATCTCAATTTGTATCGAAAGTCTATACTGACCTGAGGACCGATCTAGCGGCATAGTTTGGACGCGTGGAAGGGAATGTTGACGAAAGTACACTAACTGCGGCGGCCTAAACGTCTGCCATATTTTCAAAATTGACGTTTGGGCATATACTCATATAGCTCCCAATTTGAAGCCCAGCCTTTCATGAACATCATACGATCGTTGATAATCCTGTTTTGCGTTCTTGCCACAGCGTGTGTTTCTAAAAGCGCAGTTTCTCTAATTACCGAAGTGCAAAACACTCCTGTCGAAGAAATAGCTTGGTCAGAGCTGCCTGATGGCAGAGCGATTGCAGCAGTTCATGGCGATATGCAAACGGGTGAACACACTAGCTACGTACGTTTTCCGCCCGGGTTGCGTACTGCAATCCATGTGCATTCTTATCCGTACGATGGCGTCATCGTTAAGGGTGCAGCACGGCATTTTCAGCCGGCCTCTGAAGCGCAAGCTGTATGGCTGATGCCTGGGTCCTTCTATCGTGTTCCGGGTAACGTCGCGCACATTAGCGAGTGTTCTGAGGCGTCCGAATGTATATTCGCGATACATCAACATGATGCATTTGATAGGGCAT
Organism: Gammaproteobacteria bacterium; assembly: GCA_003485905.1. GTDB lineage: Bacteria > Pseudomonadota > Gammaproteobacteria > Arenicellales > Arenicellaceae > UBA10349. The sequence continues at coordinate 5,233 of DNHK01000078.1, forward strand.
TAGTAGAATAAGTGCCTAATACTCTATACGCCCTTGCTTCGCTAGTTGTTAAGTTATTATCCGCGCAAGTTTTCGCGGTAGCTAGAACTTAATGCGACGTGCATAGGGTGAATTATCGACTGTCTTTTCTCCATAATGACCAAGATTGAATATATGGCGTTTGGAGAGGTGGCTGCCAGTGAATTTATTCCTCTTCTAAACAAAAATAAGGTAAGAAAGCACCTGATAAATCATGAACTATTTGATGCCGATTCCGTAGAGAGATGGATAGATGAGAAAGTTGAATTAGATGCAATTGAAGGTTGCAAGGTCAGAGCTATTCTAGTCGATACACATTTGGCTGGCTGGTGTGGTATCCAGCTTGAGCAGGGTATGCATGAAATCGCGATTGTTCTTGATGATGTTTATTGGGGGTTGGGAATACAAATATTTAACGAAGTGATGACCTGGGCGAAACGTTTTGGGCATGAAACAGTCTTCATACACTTTCTAGATACGCGTCCTGAATATAGATTCTTACGAAAAATCGCAACGCGCGTATTTGCGAGTGAATTTCTGGGTAATACGTTCACCACTTACGAGGTCAGGGTTCAATAAAACGAGATGTAATTGTGCATTGAGAAATTTTTCATCTGTAACGCCAACGCCAACGCCGCCCACCGTGCGAAACCGTATAAAAATACGATGATTTCCGTAGTATTCTTTAAGCGGCTTATTTTATAGATTCTATTCGAAGACTTCGAAAACATTCTGAAACTCTGAATCCAAATAAATAGCTCGCGAAAATGCTCTTATACAGGTTGCTACCGAACCCCAAACCCGAGAAGCACATTGCCGGGCATTCCTCCGCTTAGGCCAACGTATCCTGAGCCAACGAACAACATGCCGCCAGCGACTGTAGGTCCTGGTGCGCCGCTAGAACCACCACGAGCGGGAACGCCGTTCACCGTTGTAAAATCCTGTAGCATGTTAAAACTCCATGTGACTTGACCGCTAGCGGAATCATGGGCGGTAAGCGCTCCGGTTTGCCAACCGACAATTACCGCACCAGGTATTGCAGTAATGGCCGCGGTAATTCCAAGGTCGGAGTCACTCTGCGGCGGAAGGAACCATTTACGTTGCCCAGTCGCAACATCAAGAGCGGCTAATGTACCGTCGTTTAGACCAAAGTAGGCCGTAGTGTGATCGGCTGCACCGCCAAACAATATTTCTGCATCGCCGGCATTTTCCACGAGTTCTGCTTTCCACAGTAGTTTGCCATCTTGGTCGGGGTCATGTGCAAATACAAAGCCGCTTTTTTGTCCGGCGAGAAGCGTACGCTGACCGCCAGGCAGTGAGTGTAAGATCGGTGAGGTTCCAAAATCAAAATCGGGGCCAAGCGGATCTGGGCAGTTCTCCGTAGGATCTTGCCCGCAAGCAACGAGCCAAGAATCGTTTTTCCAGTCCTGTACTGACCAAAGTAGTTCTCCGGTGTCCATATCGATCGCCATTACCGCATCGCTATTAATGTGTGCGGGCACGGTATAAGAATCGCCAGTGGCTACATAAACTGCTCGATTTTGCGGATCGATCGTCGGTGCATGCCAAATTGCAGCCCCGGCTCCGTTCCATAATTGCGTTCCTTGTGAATTTATTTTGTCGGGTACTGGTGCATCCGGTATGGCATAGCTTTTCCATAGTTGGCTTCCAGTTGCTGAGTTGAGAGCAACAATACTGCCGCGGAAGGTACAACAAGGATAATTGAGGCTACCACCAGCTGCCTCCTCGCGCGAAGAGACTGGAACGTACAGGCGGCCTTCATGTAGCGTAGGAGCACCTGTAACTACTGCAAGCGGATGCGGGTCGACTTTTGTCTTCCAAATCAGTTCTCCGGTTTCTGCGTCGACTGAGTACGCGTTGGCACGAATATCACCGAAGTATGCTGCGAGACGTCCAGGCTGGCCATCTACTCGCTCTATACTGATCGCGTTTCGCACGCCACTTTCGGCCAGAAACGACCAATGAACACAGCCTGTTTGGGCGTCCAGGGCATAAACATATCCGGTATCTACACCAACGAATACCCGGTCGTCTACGATCGTCGGTTGACCATACACGGACGAGACCCCAGGGAAACCAAAGGCCCATTTTAGTTCTAGCTCCGGCACATCGGCTGCCGAGATTCCGGGATTAGGCTGAAACCGTGCATTCGTCGAATCTGGACTCCATCCATTCCATTGGGCGTTTCCTGCTTGAATATTCATATCCGTTGTTGCGGCGCAGCGGTTCGGCATATTTTCCGCGGCACCAGCTTCGATTGGCCCAATCTTACGACCACTGATGAATTCGGCCATTGCAAGTTTGACTTCGTCAGTAATCCCTTCGGCGTGAATTCGCATTGCACCTATGGTGATCGCTTGCAGGATGCTCTCAGGAGCCATTTGCTGGAGCGTATCTCGGGACACCGCACCTTCGACGCGTGGTGCATCGTTCACGTTATCGCCGTGACAGATGGCACATCGCTCGTCGATGGTTCGAATGACACGTGATGCCGTTTGCGCTTGTACCGTAGAGACTAATAACATTAGTGGTAGCAAAACCGCTGCCAGTAGAATTCGGGTTGAATACATGTTTATTACGCTCGTCTATTAATTATTTTAGTTCTTGGTCTTGCTCACAATTGTAAGCGCTAACGACGATCTCCGGACGCCAGTCCCAGTGGCGAGGCCTTTCGAC
>DNHK01000411.1 GCA_003485905.1 Gammaproteobacteria bacterium
CAATAAAAATTAGATCAGACTTTGTTTCAGGCGTATGCTTTGGTATTGTTTTGGTTGAGTCGGCTGAAACTAGGGGATGTCTGCCTAGATACATTTTGTCAATATACTTCTTAGCGCAGTAGACATAATCCCAATGCATTATGTCAAAGGAAACGGCTTTTATATCGTCTCGTGTTGAAAGTATGGTATCCGTAGCCGAGCCAGAATTAAAACCAATTTCCATTACTTTCTTTATCTTGGGGTAAACCAACAATAGTGCATGGAAAAATATTCTTTGTTCCTTAAAGCATCCTCCCTCTTGAATAACGTTGCCATTATTCCGAATATAATCTTCTACACTGATCTATTGTTTTTCCATTTTACTCAAACGTTTTAACAATAAAGCGGTGTAAGCAATGCCCATATCACGGTTCAAATACTCTTTCACAAAATCACTCGCTCGTGCAGCAATATCCGAGCACTGAACGTCATTTTCCCTTGCCCAATTCATTTTTGATTCAAGCCCATCTAACTCACAACTTATATAGTGCTCGTTCTCGTTTAACCAGTGGTGGTACCACTGCATCCATTTGTGTCCGTTCTTAGGTTCAACGTCACCGTAAACCTGAATCATTAGGCTGTTTGATAGGAGTTTCCACCAGCTACCTGCCCAAGAACAGCTGTTTCCATCCATATTCAGCAGATATTTATATGCAATCTGCTCTTCCTCCCCTAACCGCTCCCCGATAATACTCGCCGCTGCAATTGGTTCTGTTGCCGATTCTGAACATTGAGCAAAATTTACAAGTTTCGCATCAACCAATTCCGGTTGCTGTTTCGCCCAAAGACATAATCGTGTCCTGGGAAGTTCCCCCCAATTTTCCTTAATGCTCACTCCCCCGGTCGGAGAACCACGCCAAATTCCGAGATCAGTTTTATTCTGCCATGGATATTTCTGGATAGCAGTCTCGATCCTTTTACTCAGGGCATCATAGCCAGCCATATAATAAAAATCAGGTATGAGGACCATCGATTTACTATCGTTTTGTGCCTTCGAACAGGTTAAAACAGGGAATCTATGCTTGGATTTATACATGCCATCGTCTGCGCTTACGACGAAAGTGCCTTTCAGTGATGGCTCCCGCACTGCGACCTGATGCAAAAACTTGCGAAGAACCTTCGGTCGACCATGCTCGTGCCCATTCCACTCAAACGTTGTATCTCCGTTCTTAATAGTAAAGGCGATAAAGTTGTGTTTCTGAGCAAAAGTCAGCAATTCAGACGGTGACCAGCCGTCACTAGAGCGCCAATATTCTGTCTCGGCATTGACTGCTATATTTAGTGCTGATCTGGCTTCTTTCGATAAATTTTGACTATTTCTCCTTAGGTCGATTACTCCAAGTTTACTAAGTTGGCGAAGTCCGGAAATTACATCGTTCTTGATTTCAGCTTTAGCAATAGGAAATCGTTCGCTCAATTCATAGATGATGTCCGAAACACTTCTTTTTCCATCGCACTCTTGAAAAACAAGTGCGGCGCTAGTATTGCAAAGCACAGTCTTACCTAAAGATTGCGCCTTCAATATTACCCCACCGTTACTTTCCGAAAAAAAATCCCAATCAAACCTTCGTATTGGAATAGAATTTGGGTAGATCTTCCAAAAAAACATAGGGCGCATCTATATGAGGCGTCAGTCGCGGAAAATTAGATAATTAGTTTCACGGATAGCGGCATATAACCCAATAGTTGTAAAATCGATCGCCTTCATTTCTTGTCAATCAGATATATACTCGATTTCAAAGAGATCTAGATTTTGCTTTCCTAGTATTTAGCTTACGTTTCTTCCTTAACAACGATCATTCGTATGACAGCTCCGGGGCCTTGATGCATACCTTCATCGAGGTCGATGATTGTATCTTCGTAGTAAATAATTCGGTGGCCCGAAAAATAGTCTAATAGCTCGTTAGGCTTCGCCAAGTAATCCGGGTTTTTGGGTCCGAAACGATTTGTATCGAGTTGCTGTATCGAAAAGTTCTGCAGGATAAACATTCCGCCAGGCTTCAGTGCATTCATAACGGCGGATAACATGCTGGTATCGTGGTAATAGAAATCCGTAATGAGATCGTATTTTTCAACACCCATCTCATAGCCTTCCTGAATATCGCCTACCTCGGTGTTAATGGTCACACCGCGTTGAGCTGCCAGCGCCGTTGCCTTTTCTAAACCTTTCCGTGAAGCATCCATAGCGGTAACGTCATAACCCTGTTCGGCGAGGTAAACCGCATTGCGTCCTTCGCCTGCCGCGAGGCAAAGCGCTTTGCCCTTGGCTAAACCATCGATATGAGACCGCAAGAACTCAACCGGCTCTGTGCCATAGAGATACATATTTTTGCTGAACATTTCGTCCCATTGCGTACCTGCATCGGTCTGTTGTTCCATGTTCTGGCTTTGCGCGGGGAGGGCAGCAATGAGCATGCTCAGAGCTAGTATTTGTCGTATTTGCACTCGACTATCTCCTAAGAAATTTAATATTCTGATTTAAGTGGACACTAGTATATAACGACCTTTCTTGTAGTCGAACATAGATTTCAGGTCTAGGAGTAAACGGGGTTGGGGTAAGACTTAATATCTCCCCAAATCCCGTTCGAGCCGCTAATTATCCTTGGAATACCTGGTAATAGAGCCGACAGCAATTGGTATTGAGGCCGGCCCTTCGGCAACGAAAACAGTGCCGTCGGCGTCCACAGCTACACCTTCGCCGGCCGTAGACTGGTAGCCACGAGTTTCGGTTGGGTATCCTGGAATAAAGGCAACTAGCCGGTCTTCGTTTATTGGGCCGACACGAACACCAGCAATCCAATTAATATGGTTGATTGGACCGGATTCTGAGTCAATTGCGTAGACCATATCGTCATCGGTGATAAATATTCCGCTGACGCGACTAAAGCTATATCGCGACTCCAGATAATTTCCTTCCAGGTCGAATATCTCTAAGCGATGATTTCCGCGATCAGCCACCCAAAGACGATTTTGTGAGTCAATTTCCATTGCATGAGGTGTACGAAACTCACCATGAGCCGTACCAAGCTGTCCCCATTCTTTTATAAAGGAACCATCGGCTGCAAACTTCATTATGCGGGCTGTCTTATTATCTTGCTTGCCCTCTTCTATTGCTGCGAGTGTTGTCATACCTTGTCCAGAATGCCCATCAGATATAAAAATACTGCCATCCGAGGCAACAATTACATCGTTTGGCTGGTTGAAGTGTGCACTGTCGTTACCAGCCTGTCCGGCCACGCCTAAACTCATTAACAGTTCGCCCGCCGGGCTGAACTTATGCACTTGCTGGCCTTTGGTACCATCGGCATTGGAGGCGAAGTCTGTAACCCAAACGTTGCCTTCATGATCTACGTGAATACCATGGGGTGTTGTGAATACCCCAGCACCAAAATTGGCCAGCACTTTGCCTGTATTGCGGTCGAACTTAAAAATAGGATCAACCAGGTTATTGTCGCAATTGACCGGGCCACCGGCAGCACCACCGCCGGCGATAGGTATGCGGGGTACGCCGCCACCACCTGCGGCACAGCGTTCATAAGCCCAGATATTGCCATCGGTGGGATCAATATCAATACCTGCCGTATGACCCCATACACGGTCTGCAGGTAATTCCCCCCACGAGTTGGATACCACGGGGTTGTTGTTCGGAAACCCTTCGCCTGTAATGATATTGCCTGAGGGGTTGCTAGACTGGCCGGACGCGTACCCACTAAACAGTAGTGATGTACCAAGAATTGCAAATAATATTCGATTGATCGACATGGGTTCTGTCCCTTTATTCTATTAAGTAGGTCGACCAGTATAAAGAGTGTTAGGGCGGATCACCAAACATCGCCACTTACTTGTGCAAATCGGATTTTTTCCGGATTATGTTTGTGTGGCTAGTTCGGGGGCCGGTGTGCTTGTGTTTTCGTCTGTGCCCCACTCGCCTTTTTTGTGAGTGGAAGCAAAAAGTAAGTAGATATTTGGAAGCACAACCAACGTAAAAATGCTCCCTATAAGCATGCCTGCAACGAGGATAATTCCAATGCTATTTCGTGCCTCTGCACCAGCCCCAGAAACTAGAACCAGAGGGAAGTGGCCCATTACCGTTGCACCGGTTGTCATAAGCACAGGGCGCAGCCGAACGGTTGCGGCTTGCCTTATCGCCTCATATTTACTGAGGCCTACCATTTGTAATTGCTTGGCGAACTCAACGATGAGAATCGCGTTTTTGGAGATCAGGCCAACCAAGGTAATGAACCCAATTTGAGAGTAAATGTTGATACTGGTCCAGCCGACAAATGTAAGGATCATCGCGCCGCTGAGCGCGAGGGGTACAGAACCAGCAAGAATTACAATTGGGTCGCGAAAGCTGTTGAATTGCACTGCCAGAACCAGAAAGACAAAAATTAAGGCTAAGCCGAGAACCCCAAACAAGGTGTTGCCTTGTTGGCGTAATTGTCTGGACTCACCGGCATAATCGAGTGTGTAACTGCCGGGTAATATCTCTTGTGTCGATTGCTCCAGAAATGACAATGCTTGTTCTTGACTGACTCCAGGGCGTACGAGTCCATATACTCTAAAGGCATTTTTTTGCTCGAATTTGCGTAGAAACCTTGGTGCGGCTTGTTTTTGCAACGTGGCAATACCGGAAAGCGGTACGCTGTTGCCGTCCGGTGTTAGTATCTCCAAGCTCAGGAGCGCGTCGGGATCCGGCCTGCCGTTGAGCTCGAGCATTGGTATTACTTTATAGGCTTTGCCATCGAGCTCGAATCGATTTACGTAGTTTCCGGACATTAGCAAGCCGATTTGTTGACTGACGTCAGACATGCTCATTCCAAGATCCGCTACCCGGTCACGATTTAAAATAAATTCACCTTGCTGTAGGTCGACCTGTAGGTCCTTGTCAGCAGTTATGAATAGCCCGCTACTAATAGCTCTGTCTCTTAACTGCTCCGCGTACGGCAACATGTCTACTGGGGAATCGCCTGATTGAACGACCAGTTCTACCGGAAAATTACCGGCCGTCGGAAGTGGCGCTGAGAGAATGGGAAATATCTGTAACGCCGGAATTTTTGAAACTTGTTGGTATAGCCCAGGGATCATCTCCTGTACGGAACTCGGACGATCATCGAAGTGATGAAATAGTTGGCCCGCGAACGCTCCACTTGGGGTGACTATTTGCCACATGCTGCGTGCACCTGGAAGGTCAGCGCCAATCTGCACCAGTTGATTGATAGCAGAATCGGTGGACGCCAGTGAAGACTCGGGAGAGGCATTTACCACAAATCTTATAGTGCTTTGATCTTCTATCGGGGCGAGTTCCTGTTGCGAAAACATATACATTGGTGCCAACAGCAAAGTGAAAAATAATGCTATAAAAAGGATTTGCGGACTGCTGTTTAGAGTTTTATCCAGTAACCGCCCATATAGGGATTCGAGTTTTAACAGTGAATTATTAACTTTCAGGGTAAACGGCCCCTCCTTGCCACCCTCAGCACATACGTAGGCACTCATCACGGGCGAAAGCGTTAATGCCATAAACCCAGAAATTACTACCGCAATCGCGAGGGTAAAGGCGAACTCTTTAAACAGCGCCCCAGTAAGCCCAGTTAAAAACCCGATGGGCGCATAGACAGTAGCTAGGGTAAGTGTCATTGCGATTATTGGCGATAGCAGCTGTCGCGAGCTTTGAAGTGCCGCCTGTTTACGATCAAGTCCCTCGCGCATTTTGCGAGATACGTTTTCGACTACAACAATGGCATCGTCAACGACTAAGCCTACGGAAAGAACAATAGCTAATATTGTTAGGATGTTAAGTGAAAACCCCATGGCAGATGTTGCAGCAACTGCGCCTAGCAGTGAGACTGGAATGGTGACCAGCGGGACTAACGCGGTGCGAATAGATCCGACAAATAAAAACACTACGAGTCCTACAAGTAATACGGTTTCAGCTAAAGTAATGAATATTTCTGTAAGCGCCTCGCGCATGTATTGCGTAGCGTCATTCGCGGCGATAACTTCGATCACGTCACCGTAAACGTCATTAATATCTTCTAAGGTTTTATATAGCTCGTTTCCTACGGCTATATCATTGGAGCCCGGTGTGGTATTTATGCCAATGAATACATTGCTATTAAAGTTTTGACGAGCAATATTGTCTCCCTCCTCTTGTCCGAGTTCCACGCGGGCGACGTCTTGCATTCGTACTAGGATTCCATCGTCATCTCGAATAACGATCTTTTGAAAGTCCTCTACTGAGTCCAGAGATGTATTGATCTGTAGATTGACCTGTTGGTTTTTGTTCTCGCTGCGGCCAATGGTGGCGATAACATTGTTTTGCGTTAGAGAACGTTGAACATCTTGGGCGCTGACGCTCATACTGACCATTTTGACTGGATCCAACCAGACTCGCATCGCGGGTAGACGAGCACCCCAGAGATCGAGCGATTTCACATCATCGATCGTGCTAAGAATCGGTAAAATATCGCGTGAAATATAGTCTGAAAGTTCTGAATGAGAGCTACCATCTACTGCTTTAACATCAAGATAGAAAGTAGACGCTGGGCTGTCTGCGCGAATGATCGATATGGATGGATCCTCCGCCGCTTCAGGGAGTATAAATTTAATTTGCTCCAGGCCTGCCGAGAGCTCAGCTAGTGCAGCAGTGCTGTTCTCATTGATGCTTAGCCATACGGTGACGGTGCTCATTCCCGCTGTCGAGGTCGATTCTACATAGTCCACACCAGGTGTTGAGCGAGCAATACTTTCGATTGGCTCCGTCACAAATCCCTGAACAACTTCGGCAGAAGCACCGATATACGGGGTTTGAATAACCAGATTTGAACTTTCAATGGCGGGGAAGTTTATTATCGGCATTGAAGTTGCCGCCTTGGCCCCAACCAGCACAATAGCAATGCACATAACCACCGCGATTATCGGTCGATGTACGAACAGGTCGGTCCAGCGTGCTGTGGACTCGGATTGGATGTTTAGTTTGTCCATTGGTAAGTAGTCAGGGCGCTTACTAGAGTGCCTACTAAAACCTCGATTAGAGTGGCGACACTGGCGATAGGGCATTCACCAATATGCCCTCACGTAGCTTAAAGGACCCGACGGATGCGATGATATCGCCCGCTGTTAATCCATCGAGAACCAGTGCTTGCTGCGCGCGCTCTCCACCAAGTTCTACGTAGGTCTTTCTAGCGAGGTGTGTACCCCGCTGGGTTCCAGGCTCCAAAGGTTCTAATCGGTACACATATGTGCCATTGCTATCGTATCGGATAGCTGTAACTGGCAATACCTGTCCACCTTGTTTTGCGCCTGTTGGCACCTGTGCAACCAGTGCCATGCCGGAAATAAGCAAGCCATCGCTATTTTTAATTTCTGCCCGAAAGCGAACATTTCTCGATGAAGAGTTGGCTACAGAATCTTTCGCAATAATGTGAGCCTCACGCACTCCGGTGTAAAATCCGTCGGCTGAAACTTGGATCAGATCGCCTATGTTCAATTTTGCTAATTGTTGTGGGAGACTAAAATTTACCCATAAAACGTCGCTGATCCCGACCAATGTGGTTAGCAGTTCTCCGGGTGTTAAATATTGACCAACTTCCAGTGAGTGCAAGCCTGCAATTGCATCAAATGGAGATCGAATATTCTTTTTGTTTATTGTCGCTTCGAGCTCACCCGCATCAGCAAGCAGTGAATCGCGAACAGCTTCGGCCTGATCTTTGCTGGATTCAGAAGCTGCCCCTTTTTCTACAACAGAAACCATTCGCCGGTAATCGGTTTCTGCAAGTTTTAGATTCGCTTGAATGGCCGCTAGTTTTGCTTGCTCTTCAATGGTCTCAAGGCTTAGAAATAGCTGTCCTTTTTTTATGGTTTGGCCAGCTCGTACACGGACTTCTGCAACCACGCCGGACAGTTCATTTCTTAACTCAATTGATTGTGTGGCTTGTGTTTCTGCGATCACCTCGATTGATGGTGTCCACACGTCTGCCGTCGCGGTAGCAAACTCCACGGTTTCCATTGGCTCTGGGTACGCGGCGGCTTGTTCTATTGCAGCCGATATTTGTGACGCTTTAATCGCGTATAGAGCAATTACGATAACTAGACAGACGCCTATCGCTAGCCCCCACTTTTTAATAGACACTTTAGTTGCTTTTTATCCTGCGCTTTTTGAGCGCGCGTTTTGTTGCGAGTATCGTATCGATTATAGACCTGATTTGCATTTTTAATGATGTGTTAGACGCAATACATTTACTATCTATAATTACTAGCTTGACCGCGGCCATCGCTGTTGGGTAGATAATTCTTAGGCGGGAAGGCATGCAATGAAAGATGAGGGTGATCCCAGTATCAGGATTTTTCATGACAGATAGATCTTATCAGCCTCCCAATCCGTTACTTAGATTCCCACATCTATCAACAATTTTACCTGCGTTGCTGGGTAGTTCTGAGCAAAATGCATTGGTACGAGACTCCATTAGGTTAACTGATGGAGAGCTGATAACCGTAGATTGGTTGCGTAATGGCTCGGAGGGTCTGCTAATCGTGTTGCCTGGATTGGAAGGCCATTCACGTCGCGTTTATATGACAGCAACGGCGCACCGCTTGAGTAACGCGGGCTGGGACGTATTGTTGCTCAACCATAGGGGGACTGAAGGCGGAACGTTGACCAGGCCTCGCACTTATCACGGAGGTGCAATCGAAGATTTGCGAGATGTCATTGATTACGTGTGTAAAGACCACTCTTGCTACGCAAAAATTGCCGCATGTGGATTTAGTCTTGGGGGCAATATCACCCTTAACTATCTAGGGAACCCCGATATCGACCGGCCTGCGAAGCTTGTTGCAGGGATAGGAATATCTGTACCGTGTGATTTTACTGGTGCGGCGCAAGTGATAAACCAAGGGTTGCCACATTTGATTTACGGCAAGCGCTTTCTACGCGAATTAAAGTCTCGTGTTCGGCGGCATCGTTCGATTTACGAGCAGGGGATTGACTGCAATGCTGCGTTAAAGAGTACAACGTTGTTCGAATTTGATGACCAATTTACAGGACCCTTAAACGGATTTGGAAATGCAGAAAACTACTACCGGCGGGTTAGCTGCCTGCAATATATTTTAAATATAGAAGTGCCAACGCTGTTGGTAAACGCTAGAAATGATCCGTTGCTTTCAGATTCTTGTTTTCCGTTTGAGCATGCCGATCAGAATGCCTATTTTCAAATTGAAGCTCCCCGTTCGGGCGGGCATGTTGGGTTTAGCCATAATTTTTCGTTTTCAGAGTTTTATTACGTGGATCGAATTTGTGAATGGCTAGAGCGTCACTGAAGTTGTTGGTTAGTGCGGTATCTAATGTTTTTTCAATTGGAATGTTCCAGCGCATTTAATCCTGTGGCATCATTCCGCGACGAGATTAAGTATAAATATGTTTCTGCTGGTGAATTAGATTGTGAAACAGAAATCGAAATAGGACGAGAATTATAATGAAAACACGTGCAGCGGTTGCGTTTGGCGCCGGGAAACCCCTTGAAATTGTAGATGTGGATTTAGAAGGGCCGAAGGCCGGTGAGGTTTTGGTTGAAATTAAGGCCACTGGGGTTTGCCATACCGACGCGTTTACTTTGTCGGGCGATGATCCGGAAGGTGAATTTCCCGCTATTCTCGGGCATGAAGGCGCTGGGATTGTTCAAGAAGTGGGCGCTGGTGTTACGTCTGTAAAGCCGGGGGATCACGTGATTCCGCTTTACACGCCAGAGTGTCGTGAGTGTGATTACTGCCTGCACCCCAAAACTAATCTTTGTCAGGCGATTCGCGAAACTCAAGGAAAGGGTGTAATGCCAGATGGCCAAAGTCGTTTTAGTTTGGACGGAAAGCCGCTGCTTCACTATATGGGTTGTTCTACATTTTCAAATTACACCGTGTTACCCGAGATTGCCCTGGCGAAGGTGCGGGATGATGCGCCATTCGATAAAATTTGCTACATCGGTTGTGGTGTAACCACTGGTG
>DNHK01000358.1 GCA_003485905.1 Gammaproteobacteria bacterium
GAAAATCGATGTTCGTTCCGCACTATCGGTTATCGCGGATTTTACAGGTTTAAATTTTGTAACCAGCGACACGGTAACCGGAGAGCTCACACTAAATTTGCAGGATGTTCCGTGGGACCAGGCTTTGGACGTGATACTGCAGACTGAAGGTTTGGCAAAACGTCAAACGGGCAGCGTGGTCTGGATCGCACCTGCCGAAGAAATTGCCGCGAACGAGCGGGCTGAGTTAGAGGCACAAAAAGCGGTGGCAGATTTGGCTCCGTTGGTGTCGGAATTAATCCAGGTGAACTATGCTCGAGCAGAGGATCTAGCCGAGTTGCTTAAGTCGGTGCGCGCCGTTAATGCTGGCGTAGCACCGTCACTATTTGGCTCGGTTACTGTCTCTGAGGTAGAGACAGACTCAAATTCGCTGCTGTCTGCACGCGGTAACGTGACGGTAGATACGCGCACCAATAGCCTGCTGATTCAGGACACGCCTGGCAAAATTCTTGAAATTCGTAAATTAATAGCTCAGCTAGATCAACCGGTTCGCCAGGTTATGATTGAAACCAGGATCGTTGAGGCGAGCGATACATTTAGCCGAAATTTGGGCGCTAGATTTGGTTTTCAACGTGTAACAGAAAATGCGGAATTCCCCGGAGTTGATGGGTCCAATGTCGGTAACTTTATATCGAGTGGCTCACCTGCTGGTCTGAATGTAATTACTAATTCATTAAATGACGAAGAGCCAGGTATTATTTTTGACAATGGCACTGATGGCTTGCAAGTAGATTTGGGTGCCGATGGTATTGGAAATGATTCTGCCGCATCGTATGCATTCGATATTTTTAAAGCGGGAACTGGGTTTGCACACCTAATAACTTTGGAATTGTCCGCGCTGGAAGCAGACGGTAGAGGGAAAGTAATCGCAAGCCCGCGACTAATTACTTCAAATCAAACAGCTGCGACAATTGAACAGGGTCAGGAACGAATATTTTCGCTCCAGACATTTGGGTCAATAGGGAACTTGGTAACCAAGAAAGCGGTTTTGAGTTTAACTGTGTTGCCGCAAATTACCCCCGACGACCGAGTTATCATGGATGTTCAGATAACCCAGGATACTTTTGCTTCTGCGGTGTCGGACACACTCAATACTAAACGTATTGTTACTCAGGTTTTATCTGATAATGGCGAGACAATCGTGATTGGTGGTATATATCAGCAGGACGAGTTTAATAACGTCACGAAGGTGCCAATATTGGGTGATTTACCTATTGTTGGGAATGCGTTTCGTAAAAAATCTGTACAAAATAATCGCACGGAGTTGTTGATTTTTCTCACTCCCCGTATCATCAGCCCCAAGCTAAACTTGGGCTAGACTAACAAATAGATCCACTGGTAAAACCATTCGATTTGGCGGTTGATGTTACCGCCTTAATTAATTGATATATGCGAAATATAGTTTTGATTGGCCCTATGGGCGCTGGAAAGACGACGGTAGGTAAGCAGCTCGCTGAGCATTTTAGTCTGGACTTTGTAGATGCTGATGAAGCATTGGAAGAACGACTGGGCGTTTCTATTTCAACTATTTTTGATATTGAAGGCGAAGAAGGGTTTCGTAAGCGCGAAAATAAAATACTCCAGGAGCTTTGCGAGCGCAAAAATATTGTGCTCGCCACTGGCGGAGGCGCGATCTTAATGGAGGAGAATCGTATATTGCTTCGGCGCGCTGGGACAGTTGTGTATTTGGATGCATCGATAGAGGCGCAAGTAAAGCGTACCCGAAACAGACGTGATCGTCCGTTGCTAAACGACATTGAAGATCCGCGCGCTACTTTGGAGGAACTAACAGCAGTCCGTGGCCCTTTATATCGGCAGGAAGCAGATATTACGGTTATATCAGGTGAACGATCTGTTACCCACGTCACCCGCGAGATAATTTCCAAGCTGGACGAAATCTAGTGACCGTGGAGCTTGCGGTCCGACTCGGGGAGCGTAGCTACCCGATTTACATAGGCCGCGGCCTAATTGCTGACAGCGAGCTTTTGCAAAAACTCATTGCCGATCGATCTGTAATTATTGTTAGCAATGAGGTGGTCGCGCCACTGTATATGGGCGCTCTCGTAGCACATCTAAAAGATAGAATTAAAGCCACGATACTGTTGCCTGACGGTGAGGAGCACAAGAACTTAGAGACCTTAGCTGTGATTTTTGACCAATTGGTTGCGGCGGAATGTGATCGTTCGACTTTACTTATTGCGCTTGGCGGTGGTGTTGTTGGCGATACCGCGGGTTTTGCTGCGGCGTGCTATCAACGAGGTATAGCGTTTTTGCAAGTACCAACAACTTTGTTGGCCCAAGTAGATTCTTCGGTTGGAGGTAAAACAGCGGTTAATCATCCTAGCGGTAAGAATATGATTGGCGCATTTTATCAGCCGGAGGCGGTGATTATTGACGTTGATACGCTGTCCAGTCTTAACAGTAGGGAGTTGGCTGCTGGCCTAGCCGAGGTGATCAAGTACGGTCTCATCAGAGATGAGTCATTTTTTGCCTGGCTGGAAGACAATATTGAATTATTGTTGTCTCGTGATGCTGATGCACTTATCTACGCCATCGAGCATTCCTGTGCAAATAAAGCTGAGGTAGTTGCGGCAGATGAGCGTGAGCAAGGTGAAAGGGCATTGCTTAATTTAGGGCATACGTTCGGCCATGCGATTGAGACAGCGACAGAGTACTCGAGTTGGTTGCATGGGGAAGCCGTCGCTACTGGCATGCTTATGGCGATGTCATTTTCGAATCGAGTAGGGCTATTAGCTGAAGACAGGCTACAGCGAGCTAAAAAGCTAATTCAACGAGCAGGACTTCCGTTAGCCCCACCGAAGCACATGAATGCGGAAATTTTCGTTAAACACATGCGACACGATAAAAAGGTATTGGGGGGAACTATAAGGCTGATATTGCTACGAGATATTGGGGATGCATTTGTTTCAAGTGATTATAATGATGAGCGTTTGACTTCCGAGTTAAGCGCAATGCTAAATGAGTAATTGTGCCTCGGTGATATGCACGAATTGCAATAGTGGAAGCTGAAATGAATAGTGACATTGAGTCGCGTGACAGGTTAATAGTCGCGCTAGATTTTGAAGATATACAGCAGGCAAAATCGTTGGTAGTTGAGTTAGGTGAAAGCGTTACTTTCTACAAAATAGGCCTGCAGTTATGCATGACGGGAGAGTATTTCGGATTGCTTGATTGGCTCGTAGCGAAACAAAAAAAAGTATTTGTAGATCTGAAGTTTTTTGATATTCCCGCTACCGTAGGAAAGGCAGTGAAACAATTGTCTGGTAGAGGCATTACATTTGCTACTGTGCATGGAAACGATGGAATTATGCGAGCTGCTGCTGAGAACAAAGGAGATGTGCGCATTTTAGCGGTTACTGTGTTAACCAGTTTGGATCGAGGTGATTTAGACGATTTAGGCTTCGAATGTGATGTAGAGGCTTTGGTTCTTTCACGTGCTAGTCGCGCGATAGAGCTAGGGTGTGATGGCGTCGTTGCCAGCGGCCAAGAGGCCTCAGCGATGCGGCAATCTTTAGGCGATGGTTTTTTGGTTGTATCTCCTGGCATTCGGCCAGTACAAAACGATGATGATCAAAAACGTGTGGTTACGCCAACACAAGCATTGAATAATGGTGCCGATTACTTGGTTGTAGGCCGTCCTATTACAGCAGCGTCAGATCCAGTGCTGGCTGCTCAGGGTATACAGAAGGAAATTGCCGCTGCTTGCGGCTAGTTGAAACAAATGACTACTACTATATTGGAAAACGATTTATTACTTCGTGCCCTTCGGCGTGAACCTGTAGAGCGAACGCCTATATGGGTTATGCGTCAAGCTGGCCGTTACCTACCAGAGTATCGAGCCACTCGAAAGCAAGCCGGAGACTTTTTAACCCTGTGTAAAACGCCTGAGTTGGCTTGCGAAGTCACTTTACAACCGATAGATCGGTTTAATTTAGATGCGGCAATCCTTTTTTCAGATATTTTAACTATCCCCGATGCGATGGGTTTGGGTTTATCGCTTAACGAAGGTGTGGGACCCGTGTTTGCTCGTCCACTTCGAGATGCGTCATCAATAAAGCGCTTGGCGGTACCAGACCCGGAACAAGACTTGGGTTATGTGATGGATGCGGTGCGCACCGTGCGTTCCGCTCTGAGTGGCCGAGTACCATTGATCGGGTTTAGTGGCAGTCCGTGGACGCTTGCCAGTTATATGGTTGAAGGTAAGGGTAGCAAAGAATTTGTTCATATTAAGGGTTTGATGTTCGAGCAACCTACTCTGCTGCACGAGCTGTTAAATACAGTGACTAAGTCTGTAATTTTGTATTTGAGTGCACAAGTGCAAGCAGGGGCGCAGTCATTAATGTTATTTGATACCTGGGGTGGGATGCTATCTACCCCGGCATATAAAGAATTTTCGCTGCAGTATATGGCGCGGATAGTATCGGAAGTTAAATCGCAGCACCCCGAAACACCAATAGTACTGTTTACAAAAGGCGGTGGCGGTTGGCTGGAGGCGATGGCCGACACCGGATGCGATGGCCTTGGGTTGGATTGGACGATTGATATGGCCGTGGCAAAAGCTCGAGTAGGAGACCGAGTTGCGTTGCAAGGCAATATGGACCCAGTCCTAATGAGTACAACCGCTGAAGCGGTACAGGTGGGTGCTAAGCAAGTGTTATCAAGTTTTTGTCAAGACGGTCAAAATACAGGACACGTATTTAATCTTGGTCACGGTATTCAGCCAAATGCAAAACCTGAAAACATGACCGCCTTAGTCGAAACGGTGCGAGACTTTTGCGCGTAGTAAAAAAGTCTATGATTAACTGCGATCGCATAGAAACCGATATTTTTGTAGGCTCCTGCCCGGCTTCGACTATCGATGTCGATCGGCTCGCCGGAGGAATGAAAGTTACCGCGATACTTTGTTTGCAGTCAGATAAAGATTTTGAGACCTATCATTTACCAATCGCCAAAATTCGCGAGGCTTGTGTACAGCAAGGGGTTGAGTGGGTACAGCGTCCGGTAATTGATTTTGATCCGGAAGATATGGCTCAAAGTATTCAGGCGCCTGTGGATGCTCTAAACGAATTGTTAACTGCCGGGAAGCGAGTTTATGTGCACTGTACGGCTGGAATTTGCCGAGCACCTGGTACTGTAGTTGGCTATTTACACAAGTACCGGGGTATGTCACTGGAAGCTGCACTGGAATTGGTTAAGCAGAATCGACCAATTGCAAACCCGTACATGGAGGCATTGAAAATTGCTTTTAATCAGGAAGATTAGAAGGTATCGGTAAAACACTTGTAGTTGTAAGAATGAGACTATCACCAAGTGACAACCACTTTTCTACACCGCAGCTGCTAGCAATTTTTTCGGCATTGGGTAAATACCAGCGACCCTGGAAAGCGGTCATAAATATTATCGAGGCGTGTCCGTTTTTAACTTCTGAGCACATTTCCGTCATTTTGGTTTCATACTCTACGGATCGATTTCTGGTTGCTGGTTCGAATTCTTCAGGGAGTATTATAGCGTTGCGTTGCGCACTGTAATTAAGCAAGTCAAAACCGTTGGAGTATATTTGGTGCTCGGGGGGGAGCATGCCAGCGAAGACTACAGCGGGTGATTCAATGATGCTTCTATGCGCATACCCCAAACCCGAGACTCGGCTTGTTGAAAGCAAAGATCCAGAACCTGTCGTATTTTTATACGTACTAAATGTTAGTAAGCTTAGGCATAGAACAATTGCCAGTTGCTGATGTTGTTTGCCAATCTCAATATTAGATATTTCGTTAGCAATCAGTACGATTAGACACACTAGAAATGGGAGCAATATCCGTTCATCCATCGGCGTGTGTGCGTCAATAAACGAAATTGAAACCAAAATGAACATGACGTAGGCCAACGCACTGCTGGAAAAAAGTATAGATACAAGTAAATGGCGGTCAATATTGGTCGTATCTTTTGATAGTTTCCAGGAGTTGCGGACTAGTAGTGCTGTAATAGCGAACAAAATTAGGGCCGTAACCCATATGGCGGCTGTTGGGGTCATCAACCCAGCAGTAAAAAAGTTATTTAACACCGACGCAAATGATTCAAAATGGGGGTAACCAACTGGATGAAATACAAACTGTCGATTGGTTGAATTACCACTCAATAAATTATTTCGAAATAGCCAGAAGCATAATCCAACAAGCGATATCGCCAGTAGTAAAACAAGCTCTTTAAGCTTTGGTTTTATGTTTTGAGGAATAATTAATATTATAAAAAGCATTGGTGGAACCAACGCGATACCAGCGTATCTATACAGTATGGCTAAACCTAGAAAAACGCCTGCTAGGATCAGCGCATACCTTTGAGGATTCAGTAAATGAGTGATGAGCCAGTATGTGGATACCAGCCAAACCAATATAAATGCAGGTTCAGACCATGCCATTAAATGTGCAGAAACAACCGCGGTAGAGCAAAAATATACTAATCCGCAGACGGCAAGTACGACTGATGTGCGTTTATCAGAACTTCCAATAAGGGTAAATATGAGGCCTAGACTAGCAGCGTAGGCCACACTGTTTAGTAACCTAGCACTTGTTGCGGAATCATCGGTTATTACGTTCAGCAATGCTAACGTGGCCGGGTAGCCCGGAGGGTAATGTGTAACTAGATCGCCGTATAAGAAAAAGCCTTCGCCATGGTAAAGCGCATCAGCTAGCCCTAAGTAGATAACCGAGTCGGGTGTTACACCCGGTCCCCAAGGCATACTTATGTAGGCGAAGGCCGCAGCCAAAGCAAGAATTAGGGCTACTAGTAGTGAGCTTCCGTTAGTTACCTGCCTAGTTGAAAGTGATGACATTATTTTGGGCTAGCGAGGCTGAGTGGAGTCTGAATCTTACCGTATTTTCTTAAAATTATTTTATTGCTAAAGCTTGCAACGTGTTTGTGAAACAATAGCCTCAAAATTGACAAAATAAGAGATGAAAATGGACCAGTTGACGTCATTGCTAAATCAATTGAATGGGGTTGTTTGGGGGCCTCCGATGCTTGTAATTTTAGGCGCTGTTGGTGTTTACTTATCCTTCGGATTGCGATTTTTGCCTTGGCGAAGAATTCCTTACGCATTTAGATTATTAGTAAGCTCGGAGTCTGGTGCAAGAGGTGAAATACCGCCCTTTCAAGCACTAATGACGGCACTATCTGCAACCATCGGTACTGGAAATATTGCCGGAGTAGCTACGGCCATTGCCTTAGGTGGTCCAGGGGCCGTTTTTTATATGTGGCTTATTGCCTTGGTTGGTATGGCAACCAAATATGCTGAGGCGGTGTGCGCTGTGCATTTTCGCGAGACCGACAATTCGGGTCAGTACGTAGGTGGGCCAATGTACTACCTTAAAAATGGCGTAGGAGAGCGTTTTCCTCGGTTAGGGAAAGGTTTGGCGGTAAGTTTCGCGATTTTTGGGGCGATCGCGGCATTTGGTATTGGAAATGGAACGCAAATACATTCGATGGCAGATGTATTAAGCACAGACTTTCAAGTACCAAAGATGGTGACCGGCGCGGTAGTCGCAATATTGGTCGGGTTTGTTGTCCTCGGGGGGGTGTCCCGAATCGGTAATATTGCTGGTAAGTTAGTACCGGTAATGGTTGTTTTATACATTGGCGGAGCCGTCACCGTAATTGCCATTAATGCTAGCGCTGTTCCTGCCGCTTTTGCGTTGATAATTAGTAGCGCCTTCAATCCCGCCGCTGCAGCAGGTGGTTTTGCGGGGGCAGCAGTTGCTGCCGCGATCAGGTTTGGTGTTGCTAGGGGTGTGTTTTCGAATGAGTCAGGATTGGGAAGTGCTGCAATTGCACATGGTGCAGCGCGCACTAATAGCCCCGTTCGCCAAGGCCATATTGCGATGCTGGGTACGTTTATCGATACAATCGTTATTTGTACACTTACAGCCTTATGTATTATAACTTCCGGTGCCTGGATGTCCGGTGAGAATGGTGCCCCGCTTACTGCTTTAGCTTTTGGATCAAGTTTTAGCGGTGGAAATTATGTGGTTACAATT
>DNHK01000372.1 GCA_003485905.1 Gammaproteobacteria bacterium
TGGTTATTCAAATTCCCCGCAGTCACAACTCCC
This sequence comes from Gammaproteobacteria bacterium, assembly GCA_003485905.1. Classification (GTDB taxonomy): domain Bacteria; phylum Pseudomonadota; class Gammaproteobacteria; order Arenicellales; family Arenicellaceae; genus UBA10349. The sequence continues at coordinate 34 of DNHK01000372.1, forward strand.
TGACCCGTCAACGACATTATCGCGCCAAGCATTTCCTTCACTGTTGTCTTCCCGGCACTACCGGTGACTCCAACCGTCGGCACGGGGTATTTTTGACGCCAAGCCCTGCCTAATTCTAGCAACGCCTCTGAAGTATCCCTGACTCGAACCGCTGGCAAGGATCCGGTATAGGGACGATGCACCATCACTGCCGACGCATCGCCCTTAACAGCCGCCTCAACATAATCATGACCATCAAAATTTGGTCCATTCAAAGCAACAAATAATTTGGACGCACAATTCTTCCGCGAATCGGTAGTAACCCCATCCAACTGTGCATGACCAAAAACCTCAATTGCTTGGGTCGCGGCTCCAATTTCGGCTAATGACATCATGCCGCCTCCAACATTTCACGTACAAACTGACGATCACTAAACTCAAGCTGAGAATCTTTAAGAATTTGCTGAGTCTCGTGGCCTTTCCCCGCAACTAACACCCAATCGCGATCAGAGGCCTCAGTGATGGCATACGCAATTGCATCGGCTCGATCGAGCCGAACCTTAGGAGTCAATTTCATACCAGAACGGATATCCCTCACAATCGACTCAGGCGATTCAGAACGTGGATTATCGTTGGTAAGCAAAACTTCATCAGCGAGTTTTTCAGCGATAGCGCCCATAATTGGTCGCTTTTCAACATCACGATCGCCACCACAGCCAAATACGCACCAAAGCAAGCCCTCGCAATGATCTCGCAAAGAAACTAGAGCACGCTCTAAAGCGTCAGGCGTATGGGCATAGTCAACCACCACTCTTGGTGCGCCCGCATTTGCAAACAGCTCCATTCGGCCAGGTACTGATGTTAGGCTTGCTATTGCATCAACTATCGCGAGCTCAGAATAACCAAGCGCGGTAAGCGCTGAATATACGGCGAGAATATTTGGCACGTTAATAGCGCCAACCAACCTCGTTGCTACTTTTATATACTTACCATGATCAACAATGGTAAATGACAGCCCATCTATCCCTTGTTTAACATCACTAGCTGAAATATCGGCAGTTTCACCGTACGTATTGCTATTTTTAACAGATGCCTTGTTAGCAAGCTGCAATCCGAAAGCATCATCCACATTTAGCACTGACCAATTTGGCGTAAAATCACAAAATAATCGTGACTTTGCTTCTGCGTAACGTGCCATTGTTTGATGATAATCAAGATGATCATGCGTCAAGTTTGTGAGTATTGCCCCCTCAAACTTTGTTCCGATGACCCGACCTTGATCTAAAGCATGGGAAGAAACTTCTAAGCAAACAATCTTAACCGCACTATCACGCCATTCAGCCAGTTGTTTTTGAAGGCTAATTGAGTCCGGCGTGGTGTATCCGGTCGAGCGAATCACATCGCCTTGCACAGCGCCCAATGTACCCAGATACGCGGCAGAGTATTTGAGCCTAGTTAGCGCCTGAGTTAACAGCATCGCTACCGTAGTTTTACCATTTGTTCCAGTTACACCGATTACCTTAAGCGCCGTAGATGGTTCACCATAAAAACGATTAGCGATCTCACCAATATATTTGTATAGGTCAGGTACTGGATAACACGGCACACCGAAATCTTTTAACAAATACCCTGTCGGGTCATAAACCACCGCCACAGCACCAGCTTTAATAGCCGAAGATATATATTTCCTTCCATCAACCTGCCTTCCCGGAACTGCCAAAAACAACATTCCATGGCCAATGTTTCGGCTATCCTGCGCTAATCCGCTCACCTCACCCTCAACCTTCTGGCGTACGATGCCTTGCAGAAGAGAAGCTAATCTAAAGTTCATGCAAGCCTACCCCATCCGACAGTTCCGTCTCGTCCACAGCTACCCACAACTGCTCTTCGACAGTTGGCCTTATATTCCGTAGGCGCAAGGCCCCCTTCATTACCGCTGAAAACACCGGCGCCGCGACAGCACCACCAAAATACTCCTCACCTCTCGGATCGTGCACCACAACAACCAGGACAATATCGGGATCATCGGCAGGCGCAAAACCAGCAAATACTGACGTGTAGCTATCGGTTGCATAACCCCCACCCACTAGACGTTCGACGGTACCTGTCTTACCCGCTACACGATAATTATTCACTCTAGCTAACGATGCTGTACCAATGTCACTCGTGACGCTCTCAAGCATCGGTACTAGTTCATCTATAACACTAGATTTAAATACCGGAGTTCCAGTTGCATTAGTCCTAGGCAAAATGGTTGGGCTAAGCATCAATCCTCGGTTTGCAAAGGCCGTGTACGCTTGAGCCAATTGTAAAGTGGTTGTCGTAAAGCCATGCCCGTAAGCTAAGGTCGCGTGCTCTACCTCTCTCCACACTTCCCGATTGGTAGGCGTATTACCACTCTGTTCGCCTGGCAGCCTGACCCCGGTTACACTCCCAAAACCTAGTCGCGTTATAGGCTCGATCAAAGATCCAAGCTCTGACAAAAACGCTATTTTTACCGCCCCAACATTGCTCGATTTTACGATCACTCCTTCTGCTTTTAGCAACCCATAATTACCGGTATCACTTATGGCTTTGCTGCCCACGTACATTGGCGAGGTATCAAACTCAGTATTAACATCTATCAATCCTTGCTGCAGCGCCATCGCCACCGTAATTGGTTTAATGGTTGACCCAGGCTCAAAGGCATCCGTAATCGCACGATTTTTTACCCTATGGTTCACCCGCTCAGAGCCATCATTAGGATTAAAATCAGGTGCGCTCACCATCGCTAAAATTTCACCTGTCTTTGCATCAAGGGCCACTAAACTTGCACTTTCAGCCTTATGATACGTATACGCTGTAAGCAAACTGCGATGCGCTAGATACTGAATTCGCATATCAAGACTAATGCGTAATTCCTTACCCGGTCGGGGAGGACTCAGTTGTTCGACATAATCCACAATATGCCCGACACGGTCTTGCATTACTCTAGTTCTACCCGGAGAGCCAGTAAGTTGTTTGTCAAAAGTGAGTTCAAGGCCTTCCTGACCCTTCTCGTCTATGTCGGTAAAACCAACCACCTGCGCAGCAACTGCAGCGGTTGGGTAATACCTTCTATATTCGCGCTCAAGATGTATCCCTGGAACCTCCAGTTTTACCACCTCCTGTGCATCACCAGGGGATAAGTGGCGCTTTAAATATAAAAATTGACGACCGCTGGCATCACGCAGCTTTTTACTTAGCTCCTCGACCTCCATTCCTAATGCCCTTGACAAAAACCCCCATGAATGGCCCTCATCCAAAACAGTTTGTGGATGTGCCCAAACAGAATCTACCGGGGTACTAATTGCAAGCGGTGTGCCGTTTCTGTCAACGATCATTGCTCGAGGGACCGATTGTTCACGTATGCGGATATGGCGAGCCTCGCCTTCCGAAACCAAATAGTCGGGCTCGATGATTTGCAAGTAGGCCGCCCTGGCCAACATCGCCGTAAACATTCCTGCAAACAACACCAATACAACAAAGTATCGAAGCTTGGAGGATGCTGGGTTTTTTACCGATTTACTCATTAACCAGATTACCTTTAACAAAATAGACCTTTTCCGGCTCACGCATATCCAACCTTCGTCGTGACTCTGATTCGATATGACCGGGCGATGTCCATAAACTCTCTTCTATCAGCAATCGACCCCACTCTACATTGAGACGGTCCCTCTCTGCAGCCTGTGCAACAACTGCCACATACCCCAATCGATGTTCATGCCGTACATAGATTAGTGCCGCCGCCGTGATCAGCAAACAAGAAACCAAAAACGGCAAGAGAAATTTAGGCATAAGCCACCTCAGATCGCTCCGCTACTCGCATTACCGCGCTACGCGCACGCGGGTTGATCCGTAGCTCTTCTGATCCAGCTCGAATTGGTTTCCCTACTAACCTGAGAGTTCCGCCAAACTGATTAGCCGGTAGGGGAATATTTTTTGGCGCTTGCGAACCACGAGCATGATCTCGCATAAAACGCTTCACTATACGGTCCTCTAAAGAATGAAAGCTGATAACCACCAAACGACCTGCTGTCTTTAAAATCCTTAAAATTTTTGGCAAAACATCTAATAGTTGCTGTAATTCGTCGTTCAAAAATATTCTTAGTGCCTGAAAGCTTCGAGTTGCCGGGTGTTTGTGTTTATCGGGACGAACAACCGCATTTTTAATAATGTCGGCTAGTTGTTTTGTGGTTTCTATTGCTTGCTCACTTCTAAACTCCACGATCGCTCTCGCAATTCGTCGTGATTGCCTCTCTTCCCCGTAACGCCAAAGAACATCTGCGATCTCTTCTACCTCAGCATAGGCAAGCCATTTAGCAGCTGTCTGCCCGCTCGAGTTATCCATCCGCATATCCAATGGCCCGTCAGTGCGAAAACTAAAACCACGTTCAGCTTGGTCCAATTGAGGTGATGACACTCCGAGATCAAGCAAAACACCATCTACAGATCCATCTAGCAGCCCATATGATTCCAGTATTTTGTCTATGTCCGAGAATGCCGAGTGCACCAACGTCACTCTTGGGTCTTTTCCAATTGCTTTCTGAGCAAAAGCAATTGCTTGGGGATCACGATCCAAACAGATTAAACGACCAGAACCACCAAGAGCAGATAAGATCAATTTTGAATGACCCGCCCGACCAAGCGTGCAATCTATGAATACGCCACCCTGGTCCACCTGCAAAGCAGCAACAGCCTCCGAGGCCAGGACCGGCAAATGCGAGGCTCCTAGTTTTAGAGGGGAATTGACCATGCGTTTATAAGGAGAGCGTACTTATTTCAGCTGAGGCAGGCATATCCTCAAAATCATCTTCCATCCAGACATCTCGACTTGAGGACCATGCCTCGTCGCTCCATATCTCAAATTTGTTCCCTTGCCCAATAACAACAATCTTCTTACCCAAACCAGCAAATTCACGCAACGGCGCGGACAACAGAACCCGACCGGTACCATCGAGATCAACATCAGTAGCGTGCCCAATGAGCATTCGCTTCAAGCGCTGAGAGCGCGGATCAAAGCTCGGTAGCTGCACAACCTTTCGCTCAACTACGTCCCACTCAGGTAGTGGGTACAGCCATAAACAGCGCTCTTGCGGGCTTACAGTTACAATCACACTGCCCCCCGAAGACCGCTGCAATAAATCCCGATAACGATTAGGCATAACAAATCGCCCTTTCGCATCCAGATTCATACTATTTACGCCACGAAACACTTTTTCACACAATTAGTGCCTTTTAGACACTTTTCACCACTATTTGACACTAAATGACACTATAGTGGCCTACAAAGTCAAGTCAAGCGAATATTTGCTTTTACATCAAAGACTTAAGTGGATTTCGCGCTGTTTATTAACAAGTTACATTAAGTTTATTTCTCAACAAACTGAATGTTAAAAGCAATATCTGTCTAGGGCTTTCAGCTGCTAACTAGGGCACGCTAAATCGAATTAAAAAAATGAGCCAGCCTATAAGCCGGGTTC
>DNHK01000393.1 GCA_003485905.1 Gammaproteobacteria bacterium
CGATTCAACTGGCAGGGCAGCCAGAATTTCAGTTCGGCAGGATATCAATTTCGAGTGCTTCAGCACCTGATGATCAGAGCCTACCTATACCGCTTCTTGTTGAGCGTTATGAAAACAATCGTTTTTCCCTTAATGGTGCTGATAGTTGTACTGTGATTAACCGTTCGAAGATTGAGTTCAATGATAGCAGCATCGATTTGTCCTCGAATCTTGACGTTTCCATAAATACCTTGACCAGTTCTGGCGCCTTTACGAACCCATATATCGTTCCAACCGTTGTCAATAATCTGCTTTCCACTACGACGGTTCTGTTCAGTCAGGGGACCTCTGGCCTTTCCTTTTCAGCGCCCTGCTCGCAAAGCGACGGAAACAGTCAGTGCGATGGCACGGGAAATTTTTCGGTCGAGGTTGATTTGAGCGATTTGCCGTGGCTCCGCTACGACTGGAATCAAGACGGTAGCTATACCGACTCGCCGCCCGCTGCAACAGGCGCCTTCGGTGGTTATCGTGGCCACGACAAGATTATTAATTGGCGGGAGGTTTCGAGCGGTTCTGAATAATTAGAGCGAATGTCAGCTTAAAAACAAAGGTTACGAAAGCGCTGTTCAAACAATTCTTACTATCGTGCATCTACTTGAATCGAACGGGAAACACCATCACAGGTACCCTTGCTCGTAACTACGTACATCGTGTTAGGTGAGACCCCTACGGCCGCACAACCGACAGTCAGAGAACAACTTGCCATTCCAGGATCAGCAGTAATATCAATGTTCGAGAAAGTAAACGATGCTGGACAGGTCGTATTCTGATACTCAGGTGAGTCACTCGGAGGAAACATTTGGTTTAACGCCAAGCCAGCTCCGGACTGCGCTACCATCATAGCTCGAACAAGGTTCGCTTGATCCGTTCTCCCGATCATATTGTCATTGACCAGCCCAGTCATCATGACCGCCAAGGATGCTAAAATTGTCATAACAAAAATCGCTAGTGGAAGGCCGAAGCCGTGCTGTGTCGAAACAAAGATCGCAGTCTTCGCTCCGTGCCGATTCACCTTAGTTTCATCACTGAACATTTTTAACCTGAATTTCGTGTCGAACAATCATTGACTCTAGACCGTCAGAAAATTTCAAATTCAACCGAATCAATCCGGCGTTGGCTAATCCAGCGGTTTCGAACTCAAATACACTCAGAGACTCCGAAGCATTATCGATGCTATCGGCAATCAGTGCTCTGTCGGGCGGCCCCATAGGTAAACAGTTTGAATCAGAGGGAAGGCACTGGCTGGTTCTCAAAGAATAACCAGCCCCAACAGAAGTCTGATTGCGGTATCTAAAGAGTTGATTACCAGATAAACAGTAACTCACGGGTTCGCCCGCATAATAGACACGGCTACCCGGACTCATCGACGTAAAAGTATGACTTGAAGCAAGCGTTATCGTTTGGGCGGTTATCGCAGAAATATCTCCTAACGGGCCGGGGTTTGATTTTTGATAGAGATCGGCCGCGGACAGCGGATAAATTACCGCGTAATTTCCGCCTGATGTTTGAGAGAGATAAATCGCATCTACTGTCGTCCCTGGATCTACAAATGGCGCACTGGTGTAGTACGACGCACTCACAATCGGCAGAAACTCTAAGCATTGTTCATCCAAAGACGCGGAAGAACGAATTCGAAATGAATTGGGTACCGCGTTATTAATTGCTCGTTCTAGCTGACCAATCGCCGTACGACCTATTCCGCTCAACTGACCCCTCACCGCAGTTTGATAATAGGTTTGAGTCGAACTGATAACATAAGCAATGCTACCGCCTGCGACAATTGAAAGCAGTAAAATAGAGACGATCAACTCAATCAGCGTCAAACCTCGCGCTCGAATTCTCGATCTAAAACCATGACTCAAAGTCTCTATCCTCTGACGACGATTAACTGCTACAGGCAGCATTTGATGTTCTAACTGAGAATATAAAGGCATCAAAAATTGACCTTATAAACCGTAAAGTCTAGAACTTGCTTGTTGGGTTGCGTGACGGCAATCATTATTCGTTTCACGCCGCTGACTCCAGAAAGTTGATCCACTGTGACTTCAACTCGGAATCCCTCGTAGCCTTGCCGCACTTCTCCGCTCGAATTGGTGAGGTCTTTCGCTTGAACTGAATCAGCGCCTTCATCTAGACCATCATAGTCATCCACATCATCAAAAACGGCCTTCACAGTTTCGCACGCTGTGCTTTCGCTGCCGCTGCTGTTGTATCTCAAACAACTGCTCCCACTGACTGTGGTTTCCGGCCCGAAGTAACTTGCAGTCGTGCACCCTGCAGCGCTAGGTGCGCCACACGGCGGCACACTCCCAGTAGGTGTAAATTCATCGTAGGCACGGCTCATTATCTCATCGGAATAAGCTTGGGCGAGTGCCAGCGCTTTCATTTCTGAATTCGCACGAGAACCGATCAATCCCATCTGAGAAATCGCTTGTGTAGTCGCCGCCAATACGATGCCCAAAATTAGAATCACCATGACTATTTCGACGATCGTCATGCCTGCGGTGCGCTTGTAACTACTACCTTTCATAGGAGGAACGCTCAGGGGATCTTCAGCCAAAGATTATAGGCAGGCACCCGCATGCGCAAATCCTGCTGGCGAGATGCATAGGGTCTCTGCGCCATTCAAGCAGATCTGGACGCCATAATTCTGGTCAATCTCAGCCTGCTCATTAAATGTCACTGAAAAAGGGCTATTCGCTGTGATTGCCGTGCAAGGGTTGGTGCCAATACTACTTACATTCCCTGCTGCTAAGACAAGTCCCGCTTGATCAATTTGAAGTGATGGATTTTTCGAAAGACCGGACGTGGAGAAAACATATCCGGTACTGGAGTAGCTCAAGTTGATCGTCACGCCACTTCGGCCAAAAGCACTTCCTTGAGCAATGCGAGCGATCGATAACATCCTATCACCTGTGGTTTCTCGATCAAAAACCGTTGTCGAACTAAAACGAGGCACAATCATCGCAAGCACGATTCCTGCGATCAGAATCACCGTCACCAACTCGACAATGGTAAAACCCGAGCAAGCAACGCAGTTAGGCTGGCTTAAAAACGAAAACGGCCGCGCCTTGCGGCACGGCCGAGATCTCCCAACTGAACCACCCCTTGCGGAGCTGACTAACACCAGTCAGTGCCTACGCTAGGGACTTTTTTGGACCTTTACGCCAAATCAGCTTCCGTTATTGTTGAAAATTCGCCAGTTGCAAAGGTGTAAGTGAAATACGAGGAATAACCACCTGTGGAAATCCCTTCTGGCAAGTAGACGTAGGCGCAATCCCAAGACGCTGTTGCGCTCTTCTTCGCTGCAAACCAGTCGACTGAACCCGAAGCAGAAGTCCATGCAGCCTTAGCCTCTGTAATTGCGTCAGCAGCACTCGTGACTGCCGACCCTGCAGTCGCATTCATAGGAGTAGAACTCGGTCCCATCAAAACAACGTAGAGCTCTTGGCAATCCGTTACTGCTGCAGTCTGAGCGGTTGCGCTTGACGACTCATCAATAATAAAACCCGACGTATTGAGAAAAGCGTCATCGGCATCCAGCGTACCATCGCCTTTATCAATAACTCTCACTGATGGCCTTCCCGCAGCATTCCAAGCACCCGTCATTTGTGCAGATGCGGTGACCATCGATGCTCTGAGACTCTCGGCCTGAGATAAATAAGCATCATCGCTGACGTCTAGAAACCGGGGAACAGCTGCCGCCGCAAGTATTCCTAAAATAATGATAACAACCACCAGCTCTACAATAGTAAAACCTCTTTGCTGCGCAGCCGGCGTCAAAAGTTGCTGATTTCTTGCTTGAATCAAACTATTCAATCTACTCATTTTTTTCTCCTATAGTCCCATAAAACACTTGTCCTCAATAGTCTGTGTGCTTTAATCTATTTTTGCAAGGCTCTTTTTATCTTGATGACGCTATATCCCAGATGGGCAAAAACACACCTAAAGCTAGTATTGCTACCAAAATTGCCATAAAAGCAATCAGTATCGGCTCAATCGATGTCGTCAATTTGACTAAATC
>DNHK01000128.1 GCA_003485905.1 Gammaproteobacteria bacterium
TTGCCCGCACTGAGCAAAAACGCACTGGTGGCATCAAGCGGGTCAATTATCCACATATCAGCATCGACAGAATCGGTATCGGGGCTCATCTCTTCAGAAAGAATTGGCAAGTGCTCGGGGTCATCAGCCAGTGCGTCAGTCGCAGCCACATCTGCTTTCTGATCAACAATAGAGACTAGATCACCTACGCCTTTCGATTCAACTCGATGCACCTGACCATAACCTTCGGCGATAACTTGGCCTGCCGCGAGGGTAGCGCGCATCGCTAGCTGCATACCTTCACCGAGACTTTCAGCGTGCTCAATCACCGCTGCCTTTGGACCTTTCATGTTTTGTTCCGGTGGAGACACTTACATACTTTCTGACATTTTTTTATGAAAGATTAACACCATATCAATCCTCACGCGGCTGAAGCAGCATCATCACTTGTAGGTAATTTCGGTTTGTTTCTCAATTTGATATGTAGGTCCCGAAGCTGCTGATTATCAACTCGGCCTGGGGCTTCGGATAATAAACATGAAGCCCGTTGTGTTTTTGGAAACGCGATTACATCGCGGATTGAATCAACACCTAGCATCATGGCGACGATACGGTCCAAACCAAACGCTATACCGCCATGTGGAGGTGCACCGTATTTTAACGCCTCCAGCAAAAAGCCAAACTTTTCCTGCGCTTCTTGGTCATCTATACCTAATGCTTTAAATACGGTTTTCTGAATATCAGACTTGTGAATACGAATAGACCCACCACCAATTTCGGTACCGTTAAGCACCACATCATAAGCACGCGACAGAACCTCGCCAGGATTATCCTGTAAGTTCGTCACTTGATCCGCCTTGGGCGCGGTGAAAGGGTGATGTAGCGACTGCCAGCGCTTGCTAGCCCCATCCCAATCAAACATTGGGAAGTCAACCACCCATACTGGTACCCACGCACCTTGTAGCAAGTCTAAATCATGCCCCAACTGAACCCGCAGTGCAGCCAATGAGTCATTTACCACTTTTGCGTCATCGGCGCCGAAGAACACCAGATCACCATTCTCTGCCTGAACTCGATCCATAATCGCCGATACCACCTCATCAGGAAGAAACTTTAAAATTGGAGACTGCAAGCCATCTTTACCGGCTGCTAAATCACTAATCTTGATATACGCCAAACCTTTAGCGCCATAATTACTGACATACTCGGTGTACTGATCAATTTGCTTGCGAGTCAAACTGCTGCCACCTGGGACTCGCATTACTGCAACTCGACCACTCTCAGAGTTAGCGGGCCCAGAAAACACCTTGAATTCAACAGATTGCATCAAGTCGGTGACACTGACCAATTCAAGAGGGTTCCGCAAATCAGGTCGATCAATACCGAATCGTTCTATAGCCTCACTGTATGGCATTCGTGGAAAAGGTGTAGGCAAATCAATATCCAAAGCGTCTTTAAATAACCCAACGATCATTGCTTCCATCATTTCCATGATGTGCCCTTCATCCATAAACGACATTTCAATATCTAGCTGAGTGAACTCTGGCTGCCGATCGGCACGCAGGTCTTCATCGCGAAAGCAACGAGCAATTTGATAATAACGTTCAAATCCGGCCACCATTAACATTTGCTTAAACAATTGAGGTGATTGAGGCAACGCAAAAAACTCACCGTCGTGTACCCGGCTAGGCACCAAATAATCCCTTGCGCCTTCAGGAGTCGATCGAGTTAGTATCGGTGTTTCGATATCCACAAAGCCCAGATCATCAAGAAACCGACGCATACTACGAGTAACCTTATGGCGCAAGCGCATAGCTTTTTGCATAGAGTCACGGCGTAAATCCAAATACCGATACTTAAGACGTACCGGCTCACTTACATCATCCTCATCTAACTGAAATGGTATTGGCGCAGAGCGATTAAGTATTTCTAGCTTGGTCGCGTACACCTCAACCATACCGGTAGCTAAATCGCGATTTTGTGTGCCTTCTGGACGATTGCGAACCTTGGCTGTGACTTCAATAACGAACTCGTTGCGTACCGAGTCGGCTAGTTTAAATGCATCTTTCGCATCCGGATCAATCACAACTTGTAATGTACTACTTGCATCGCGTAAATCGATAAAGATCACTCCGCCATGATCTCTGCGTCTTCCCACCCAACCTGATACTGTGACTACCTGATCTACCAGACTTTCATTTACTTCGGCGCATACATGTGTGCGCATAACTTTCTCCTGACCCGTAATTATTAGCTAAATTAAAGTTGACCGACTTAGGCGTTACTACTCGCCTTGCTAGCACCTGCTGCACCTGATTTCGCCGATTTTACAGGCGCTGCTGCCTTGTCACTGGAACTTTCAACAGCGGGCTTAGTACCAGAGTTTTTAAAGTCAGTTTCATACCAGCCGGTACCTTTCAAGCGAAAGGCGGCCGCAGTTAACTGCTTAACAAGTTTTGGCTTGTGGCATTCGGGACATTCCGTCAATCGATCATCACTAATTTTTTGCAACGCTTCCAGTTGATGCCCGCAAGCATCACATGCATATTGATATATTGGCATAACTTAAATCCGTAAAAAATCAACACCCATCAACCAAATGAATCCACTAAAGAAAAACGTTTAAACGCCTGACTTAGCTATTACCATCGGCCAACAGAAAAACCCGCGCATTATACGCACATTTAAAGCTGCGCGGGGATGTAATACTGCCCCATAGAGCCCTGCTTTAATCACCTGCAATAGTTAACTTGTCCAACAGTATGGAACCACAATGGGTATTTCCTCGACCCAAAGAATCGGCAGCAATCTCCTGGATTCCGTGAAACATTTCATTAAGCTTACCTGCAATAGTCACTTCCTCAACTGGGAACTGAATTTCGCCGTTTTCCACCCAAAATCCGGAAGCACCACGCGAATAATCCGCAGTCAACATACTAATTCCTGAACCAATCAAATCGGTCACTAAAAAGCCAGTGCCCATTTCGCTAAGCAACTGTTGAGAGGATTTACCACCATTCGAAACTCGCACGTTTCTAACTCCGCCAGAATTAGCAGTAGATTGCATACTCATTTTTCTGGCAGTGTAGGAACCTAAAATATACCCGTCCAATACCCCATCTTTTATAATATCGCGCCGCTCGGGAGTTCCAACCCCCTCGTCATCAAAACATGTGCTATTCAATGCACCGAACAACCGAGGATTCTCAACAATATTGACGTGCTCGGAAAACACTTTCTCACCCAGTTTGTCGCTAAGAAAAGAAGCTTTCTTATACAGAAGCCCCCCTCTAATTGCTGACAAAAAGTGTCCGATTAAGCTGCTGGATACGCTTGCATCAAAAATAACCGGATACTCCCCGGTCGATATTTTCCGCGAGCCCAATTTTTTAAGCGCCCTATTAGCGGCCATTTCGCCTACCGACTCTAGTGACTCTAGATTGACGGGGTTCCGTTCAGAGCTATACCAATAATCACGATGCATCTCATCACCATCAACCGCTATCACTGAGGCGCTGTAACCATGGGTAGTCGAATAATAGTCTCCACAAAAACCATGGCTATTAGCATAGACCTCCAGGCCACGATGTGAACTATAGTTAGCGCCCTCTGAATTCTTAATCCGTTGATCAAGGTCAATAGCTGCAGCCTCACACACAAGAGCAGCCTCACGCATCTCATCGACCGAGCGATCCCATTGGTAGTCAAGACCCATATCTGAAACATCGTTCGCCATAAGCTCTGCATCTGCCAAACCTAAAGCTTCATCATGTCCGGTACTGGAAGCAATTGCGCAGGCGGCAGCGACCGCTTCCTGAACAGCAGAAATGCTTAGGTCGCAAGTACTTGCTGACCCGGTTTTATGGCCAAAATATACGGATAAAGAAACACTCTTATCGCGGTTGTGCTCAATCGTTTCCAGTTCCCCCATGCGCACACCCACAGACGCACCAATACTACTAGAAAGCGAAACTTCAGCCTGGCTTGCACCCAACTTTGTCGCTTTTGACAACGCGGCTTGTGCAGCATCCAATAATAGCTGTCTATCTAGATCACCTGACGCAACGCTCATAGCTGAACCCCCCCGACAGTCAACGCCTCAACCTTCAAGGTTGGTTGTCCGACGCCCACGGGGACACTTTGTCCGTCTTTTCCGCAAACACCAACACCAGTATCCAAAGCCAAATCATTACCGACCATACTTATCTTTTGCATCACTTCGGGTCCATTTCCAATCAAAGTCGCACCCCGTACAGGATATAGAATTTTTCCATTCTCAACTCGATAAGCTTCGTTGGCTGAAAACACAAATTTACCAGAGGTTATATCCACCTGACCTCCTCCAAAATTGACCGCGTAAATACCATCTTTTACGCTAGCAACAACTTCTTCAGGGTCACTATCACCAGCCAGCATATAGGTATTCGTCATTCTAGGCATTGGCAAATACGCGAAAGACTCGCGTCGCGCATTCCCGGTCACGGGCACACCCATTAAACGTGCATTTAAACTGTCCTGCATGTAACCCTTAAGAACACCTTTCTCAATAAGAACATTCTCTTGAGTAGGGTTTCCTTCATCATCGACATTCAGTGAGCCACGTCGTCCGTCCATGGTGCCATTGTCAACCACAGTACATAATCCTGATGCGACCTGTTCGCCAATGCGACCAGAAAAAGTTGACGTGCCTTTGCGATTAAAATCACCCTCCAGCCCATGTCCAACCGCTTCATGCAATAAAACCCCCGGCCATCCCGGGCCCAGTACTACCTCCATAGTACCGGCAGGCGCATCTTCAGCTTCAAGATTTACGCAAGCCTGTCGAACGGCCTCGTTAACATACTCAGCCACCTGGTCTGACGTAAACATCAAATAATTAGTGCGTCCACCGCCTCCACTCGAGGCTGATTCGCGTCGGCCGTTTTGCTCTACTATGACGGTAACACTCATTCGCACCATTGGCCGGACGTCTGGCACCAAAGCTCCATCCGGACGGACGACCAAAACAACTTCATAGCTACCACTTATGCTAGCCGTAACCTCTTTAACTCTAGGATCCTTCGCCCGGGCCAGATTATCTGCCAAATTAAGTAAACTTATCTTTTTACTAGTCTCGATTGACTGAATTGGATCCACTGGCTGATAAAAGTCCACACTATGCAAATCATATCGCGGCAACTTTATCGACTTGTCCTGACCTTGGCGCCCTATCGACTTAACTTTGCTACTGGCCTCTAGTAGCGCCTCCATACCCATATCATCGCTATAAGCGAAAGCAGTTTTCTCGCCTACCACCGCTCGCATCCCAACACCTTTTTCTATCGAAAAACTACCATTCTTCACACATCCTTGATCCAACTGCCAACTTTCAGACCGGGCATACTGAAAGTATAAATCGGCATAATCAGTCGCCCCGTTTCCAGCGATATCGCTGATTATTTTACCGACACCTAACTCGGTTAAATTGTACGGCGCCAACAAGATATTACTTGCGATTTGATGTTTATCGATCATATGTATACCTTCCCGTATGTAAAGGAAAAAACCTTATAAGTAGCTCTAAATTAGGATGTGAAATTAACTGCGCAGTCAGGCACGTGAATAGCCTATATTGAATTTAGTGTTCTAACCTGATTATTTAATTCGTCGATGTTCGAGACAAGGAAAGTCTCGACGCAGCTCGCGTTGTCGTGCTGTGTCCAGCGTGGCTAACACAAACCCTTCACCAACATCTTGCTGATTTAGTATTGTACCCCACGGGTCAAGCACCATCGAATGTCCCCAACTGTTTAAACCCGCGGGATGCTCACCTACCTGATTACTAGCAATTACAAACGACATATTCTCTATTGCTCGCGCACGCAACAAGGTCTCCCAATGCGCAGCACCCGTATCGTAAGTAAAGGCCGCTGGAACCAGGTACCCGATAACATTATGATCATGTGCCTTACGAAAAAGTTCAGGGAATCGTAAGTCATAACATACTGTCATACAAAAAATTCCCCACGGCGTGGAGAACACCCCATCATTCGAGCTAAGTTCGCCGTACTCAAAACTGTCTGACTCCGCATATTTTTTACCGGTGGCCAATTGAACATCGAATAGATGGACTTTGTTATATCGCGCCAATAAGTTGCCGTTAGAATCAAAACATAAACTAGCAGAGAACGCCTTACTGGGGTGATCCGAAGTAAGCGCTATAGAGCCCGCGATCAAAAATATGCTTTTCTGTTGACTTTTAGTCGACAGAAATTCCTGTATCGGTCCAGATCCGATATCTTCGTAGGCCTGTTTTCGTTCAGTTTTCGTATTCGGAATTTGCGCAAAATTTTCAGGTAATAGAACCAGCTGAGCCCCCTCATCTACTGCCTGATCAATAAGCAGCCCCGCCATCTCAAGATTACGTTGTATATCTGAGGTTGAACCCATTTGGATAGCAGCGACTACCAGTTTTTCTGACATCATTGCAGCATTGCTTCAGCTTCCGGATTTTCCGACTGTTCTATAACACTGTTATAAACCTCTTCGACCTGACTATCCGTAGCTTCACCAACAATACCTCCATCAGTAATGGCTTCACTTTCGAGTGGAATCTCAGGTTCTATTTTAGTGCGGTTGAAATCTGGCTCACTCCAATTACCGGTAATGGTATAACTGTAACGGAGCGCGTCGTTTAGCTGATCCTCGAATAACCGTTGTGCAATAAATATCATCGCCCCTGCTGCTGGGTTGGCAAGCGCGCTCAATAAGGCAATGTTTGAACCTAATTGAGGAGAAACCACCAACTCCAAATCATAATCTTCATCGGCGATGCCAATACGCCCCTGAGACTCAATATACGCGGATGGACCAACCACATAGAACTCTTGAACCGCCAAATTACCCTCGTATATAGTCCCCTCACTCCCCAGATTATCGAAAGCGAACCCATTTGAAAAAACATCAGAAAAATCTAATCTCAATCGACGAGACAAACTATTCAAATTGAGCAAACCTAATAAACGTCCAGCCTTGGGGTCGACGCCCACCAACTTCCCTTTATTGGCTGCAAGCCTATAAGTAGCATCTAGGTTAGGCACTGAGTAGGCTGAAGGGGGGCCAGACCACCTAGCAGTACCCTCGAGGTCTAACCCGCCGCCATCAAGGAAATCCCCTAACCCTAAGGCGCTTAAAGCCTCACCAGATTCAGGTGTCGTGGCTAAAAAATCAAGCGTTGTTTGTGTAAGTCCCGCACCCGAAAGCTCCCAAACTCCGGTTGCGAGTATAGTAAGTGCGGGTTGGATCATATCGAGTCTGGCAATGTTCCAAGATTCCCCCTCTGGCCGCGCTACAATATTCAACTCACCAAGCTCACGTCCATCAAATCGAAAATCATCAGCGTGAATACTGATTATAGGATACTCATATGGCTTTAGATCATCGACTTCAGTGCCAACGTCTGGTTCGGATGCAGGCCAATCAAGAAACTTGAAATCAGCAATATAAAATGGTGCTTCATTAGCTGGTGCAGCTTCTAACTGACCCTCAAGAGAATCCCCTATCGCATCAATTGCCCAATGCAAACCGTCCATAGACTGGCCAATAAGGTTCATTCGGCCCAATTGTTTGTCGAACAACCTAACTTTTTGCCCGGCTAGTGTCACTCGGTGCAAGGCGCTCACGAAACTGGACGCTTCGCCTTCTATCTCAGGCCAGCCTTCACTAACCCAAATCATATAATCAAGCCAAGGATCAAGATCAATTTCATCTGCTTCAATGCGAACCCCCAACCCACCAACAGGAAAATCTTCCATTAACGGTTGCTGTCCATACACTAGATCACCACTTTCAAATACTACCTCGTCGCCATTCGCGCGCGTATTTAACACCCCTCGCAAGTTTTCGCCCACGTCGTACCGCACTTTAGTTAACCCACCAACCCGCGCAAACTCAATATCTGCGGCCAAAGGGCGCAGCTCTCCTGCGCCTTTATACACCGGCTCAGGCAACGCGATTATTAGACCTATCAAATCACTTTCAATTCGCATTCTGACCGGCCCAGAATCAAAATTCATTGTGCCCTGCCAGTCCGTCTCTCCAGCTAAAGAATTCGCCAATGGTTCACCCAATATGCCAGCAAGATACGCAGGCACCAATCTTCCACCCGCATTTAACTGAACTTCTGGAGGACGCCCATTCGCCAAAGTTTCCACAGAAAACGCAGCTCGTCCGCCTAAATAGCTTTCGATTTCACCCGACCCGGTAACCGACTCTTGCGTGTACTTCACCGCGGCCTTAACCCCATCAGCAGTTGTCCCAAGGGGCAAAGTTAAATTTGCTTGTGTGACTTCTCCAAAACCGCTTACTGTTGAAGCGTTTAGATTTGTGAGCGGCAATTCAGCGGAAAACCGCGTCATATATTCACCAGTATGCGCAACCATATCTAATTCAGGTCGGTTACCTTCGTCAAATAATGGCCCTTCTAACAAAAATTGTAGCGCATCCTCTGTTGGTCCTTTAATCTCTGCTTCGCGAATGGAAAGAACTCGACCACCGCGTTCAAATAGATTCTCTAGAACCACTTGCCCTGACTGAAACTCACTCTGATAAATTGTCGCCTTACTTGGATCAGCCACCAAACGATCTTGGACAAGGGACAATCTCGCATCAGCTTGCCGTATTGGGGGCCAATTCCGTGCCCCCCCATAATCGACAACAACATTAATTGCATCTGCACTCGCTGATAGGTCTCCAGTACTCGACCGGACCGCATCAATAGAGATCGGTCCACGATAACCTAGCTGACCATTTTTCAACGCACCTGTAGGGAACGCCTGAGCAAACCAATCATGGGTCTTGCCACTCAAATGAAGCGGAACAAAATCCTTAATAACAGAGATATCTGGGATATCAAACTTCATACTGATATCGCCATCAGCCCCTCCATCCGCAAACATTATTGCTGCTTCAAAATTCTTAATCGAGCCTTGCTCGGCTAAAGCCTGCCCATCAGATACGCGTATCTGAGCTTTACTGCCAACAACATTCCACAGTAGCTCGGCTTTCAATTGATCGATATCGACCCCCCCTGCAATTCGATGTGGCCACCTTATACTGACATTTTGAGAATCCAAACTGATTAGCCCACCTTGTGAGTTTATCTGTAGGCGCGCTGCTAGATTGTTTCCGGCTGGGCTAGTCTCTGTGGCATCAAAAGAGATACCTGTGATACTTGCGCTTGCATCCCAAGAATCCAAATCAAGTACATCTCCAGTAAATCGCAACTCAAAATCTTGGAGCAGACCCTTAGCATCAGCCTGTTGCATCCATATACCTAATTTGGGCAATACCCCAGCGATAACCATCAAATCCCGCAAATGTGGCAAATCAATCTGAGGAATGCGCAATAGTCCAAGCCCAGAACGTGATGACATACTAATTCCGCTAGACGTGTCGTTTGCACTAACCCCAACAGCAGCAATAACGAATTCTCCTTGCCAATCACTTGCTGATTCAAATGGGTTTCCTAAAAACTCACTCCGAATTAATAAATCTCCTTCAGGTGAAGCCAATACGCCATGAAGTACGCGATAATCGTTTTCTAGGGCATAAACCAAACTTACGTCCGTATAACGCTCTACTTCGCCATCACTATTGCGCCATTCAATATCAGAGTCACTAGCAAATATACCGCTTTGATCGGCGATCCATCTTAAAAATCTCTCGGGCGGTTGCCGGTCTTCCCGAGGCGGGATTAACCATCCGCCAATCCTCACACCACCCATTGGAAGCGACTCGATTCTCAGTGACAGTCCATTGATCGTCGCCAACTCAATTTTGGGCCAAAAACGTAATAAAGATGACCAACTAACATCGATCGCCAATTCATCAACCTTAAGATCTGGAGTATCAAAACTGGACGACTCTACCGTCAAACCTCGAATTAGTAATTGTGGGTTACCGTTCCTCCAAGTCGAAATTATTGCTTCGGAACTTACCCGCTGACCAACCATTTTCGACCCAAATTGCTCTATAAGGCCCTTACGTTCTTCAATAGTGTCAAATAAGAATACTAATCCAGCTAGAAATAGACTGACGACAAGTGTGCCCAGCATTAGTAAATTTATAAGCTTTTTAAACATTTATGAAAGAACAATCTCATATTGTTCGCGTTGATAATCTGTATCAACCTTCAGCCGTAAAGGCCGTTCTATAAAGTCCTGAATATCAGCAAGCGCTGAAGCTTCTTCATCGAGCAAGTATTCAATAACATCGCGCGAAGCCAAAATCATATATTTGTTCGCTTGATACTGCTTAAAATCACGCACGATCTCACGAAATATTTGGTAACAAACTGTTTGCGCTGACTTCACTCGACCACGCCCACTACAAACGGGACAATCTTCGCTCATCGCGTGAGACAAGCTATCACGGGTACGCTTTCGAGTGACTTCCACTAATCCCAGCGGGGACATATCGGTGATATATGTCTTAACCCGGTCACGTGCTAACGACCGCTCCAGGGCACGCATTACTTGACGCTTATGTTCCTCGTTTACCATATCGATAAAGTCAACAATCACAATACCACCAATATTGCGGAGCCTAAGCTGCCGAGCAATCGCAGAAGCTGCCTCTAAATTAGTTTTATACAGAGTGTCATCGAGATTATTTTTCCCAAGATATGCGCCGGTATTTACATCGATGGTAGTCATCGCTTCCGTAGGATCAATAATCAAGTATCCACCTGACTTTAGAGGAACCTTTCGATGTAACGCTCTTTCTATTTCATCCTCGACCGAGTACATATCAAATAATGGTCGTTCGCCAGCATACAATTCCAGCTTTTCGCTAAGCTCGGGAACCATGTCATCAGAAAACTTTGTAGCAGATGCAAACGCCTCACTAGAATCGATTCGAATACGCTCAACTTCATCACCCACAAAATCCCGTAATACTCTAAGACATAATGGTAAGTCTTCATATATGCACAGAGGAGGTTTGGAGCTAGCTTTCATATCTAGTGATTTACGCCAAACTTTACTCAAGAATTCTAGTTCCATTGCCAACTCGGCTTCAGATGCTCCCTCTGCAACCGTTCTAGCTATTGCCCCACCCCCTATAACATTCTCGAGCGTTAATTTCTCCAATATCGCGCGTAATCGTTCTTTCTCTACCTGATCTTCAACTCGCTGAGACACTCCAGCAACCACTTGGTCGGGTAAGTAAACAAGATTGCGTGCCGCCAAACTAATTTGCCCACTCAATCGCGCACCCTTTGTTCCAACTGGTTCCTTAACCACCTGAACAATAATTTTTTCACCCTGATGTAATACCTCAGATATAGGTGGCAGCACATCCGCGTCGCGAGCAACCATCAAATCCTTTACATGCAAAAACCCGGTACGCTCAATCCCTACATCGATAAAAGCAGCCTGCATCCCTGACATTACGCGTGCCACTCTGCCCACGTATATATTCCCCAGAATTCCGCGCGTTGCTTCGCGCTCTAGGTAAAGTTCCTGCAGCATTCCATTTTCAATGACAGCAACGCGCGTCTCTTGCGGAGTCACATTAACTAGCAGCTCCGAACTCATATCCAATCCCACTCATTTGCTTTTAGTAACTCCCGTAATTCATACAGCGGTAAACCTACAACATTACTATAGCTACCATGAACCTCCTTAACAAAGGCTGAACCCAAGCCCTGAACCCCATAAGCCCCAGCCTTATCTTGTGGTTCTCCACTCGCCCAATACCCAGTCATATCGCGCTCATCCATTGCGGCATAAACCACTTGAGTCACTCCAACCCGGACCTGAAGATCACCATTGACCAACAAC
>DNHK01000009.1 GCA_003485905.1 Gammaproteobacteria bacterium
CACTATTGTTGTTTGCTTTAACAACAGAAGCAGTTTTTGCGGTGCCAGATTTAGACCCAGCATAAACAGCAAAAACATTATTCCTATCTCAGCAATATCTGCTAACAAAGCAGTATCATCTACCCATGCCAAGCCCCACGGCCCAAGAGACATTCCTAAAATTATATAGCTGATGATAAGGGCCTGTCGGGCCCACAATGCCAGCGTGGCCGTGATGGCACACCCAACGAATATCAAGAACAATGAATAAATTATGCTCTGGGTCTCCATGCTCCTACCGTAACATTACGCAAAGCTCTGGACTAATAGTTGAACCAAAACGACAACTATTTGATCGCAGCTAATCAATCTTTGTTGAGTTCATTTTCAGGTAGCCACTTTATGCTACAGCCTATACTAGCAACCTGATGTTTGTTGACATCCCGCCCCGCTAGCACTGCATCGCAGGCTGCCCGGATATCTACTCCGCTTGAAGGAATATTATTACCAGGACGAGTATCGTCAAACTGGCCACGATAGACCAATTCCATATTCTTATCGAATAAGTAGAAATCGGGAGTGCAAGCCGCGTGATAGGCGCGCGCGACGGATTGGTCCTCGTCATATAAATACGGCATAGCAAAATTATACTGTTCCGCAAATCGTGTCATATTATCAGTGCTATCAGCTGGATAGCGACTTACGTCGTTGGCGTTAATAGCCGCAAGCCCAATACCGCTGTTGCTGTAGTCTCTAGAAAACTCACCCAGCGCATCCGCTATCGCGAGTACATAGGGACAATGGTTACAAATAAACGCAAGCACCATGCCTTTGCTGCCCGCTAATTGTGCAGTCGAGACTTTACCCGTACCGAACTTATGGGCGTTGTCTAATTCAAAATACGATGCTTTTGTCCCGAGGGCCAACATACTTGATGGTGTTTCAGCCATTGTATAACACCCTTAGACTTCGCCAGCGGCTTTCCAAAAAGCTTCCATTACGCGATAGCTTAACCCCCAAAATATGTGCTGATCGCTATCACTCAGGCGAACTGCGGGCATTAAGGAATTAGACATTCTAGGATGCTGAAAATCCGCGGAATAAGAAGGGTCGGTAAATCGGCTCAGTGGGACCCAAAGAGCCTCTGCTACTTCTTCATTCAAATCCAACAACACAGGTGACGGCACTAGGTAAACAAACGCCGACAGTACGACACTTGGAATGTCAGGCACCCGCGCAACAGTGTCATCCAAACGCCCAACATATGCACTTTTACTCAAAGTAAATCCTACTTCTTCAAGCACTTCTCTTTCCGCGGCTGATCGGGCATCTTTATCTGTGCTATCAATTTTCCCCCCCGGGAAAGCCATCTGACCCGACCATGGGTCTCCCTCACGAGTTGCGCGCTTGATTACCAACAGCTCAAGCGCTGAACGTGTTTGCTGAAATATTAGCGCCACAGATGCGTATCGCGCTCCATCTAACGACCCTAGTGTGGCCGGATACTCTAAAATTGGTTGTAGAACGTGCTCCAAAGATTGTTCCTTTTATCTAAGACTATAACTAAGTCTGTCGAATTCGTGCAAACATCCATAGCGCGATAAGGTAAATAGTAAAACCTATGGCTAAGACAAACTTGAAGCCCATTATAAAAGATAAAGTAACCGACAAAAACCCGCCAAATACCGTGAAAAACCCGTTCATCCCCCACGCCCACGGTATACCTTTGGGTTCAATTCGACCTAATCTACTCACAGCCATTGGCAATGGCATTCCCATCACAAAACCTAGTGGTAAAAGCATTAGAGTTGCCACCAATATTCTGATGCCCATTGAAGACCCTAGAAACAGATTAAACAAACTTCCGCTAAAAGTGGTTAGTAACGCACCATACACAACAATGCTTAAAAATACCCAGTACCAACGGCCAGCCTCATCTACACGCAATTTTTTTGTTAGTAAGCTGCCAGTACCCGCAGATACCAGTAGCGCAAATATCACTGTCGCATAGGTGTGTATAGGATAACCAATCAGCTTCTTGAACAGTTGAACAAAGACTAGTTCCACCATAATAAAACCAGCACCCAAGCAGGAGAAAAATATTAAATAGCTGGCCATCGATGGCCATCGAGCCCGACCATGATGAGAGAAAAACAATGGTAGAAATATAAAAATTGCTGAAAAAATAACAGAAACGGCACCGACGATATATAAGCTGAGCCATTCAGCAGATAACACATCGCGCAACTGGTCATTTAAAAAACTAGCTGTCCCACCATCCATCAATCTGCTGCTAGCAACCGAAACGGGCTCGAATTTATCCCGGATCATTGCGAAATAAGGATTGTTGTCGGATACCGGATTCAACTTATATTCCAAACCAGAAATAGCCTGCGTTGGAAAAGGTGAATCAAGCAATTCACTCGGTATCAAATTGTTCTCTAAATTAATTGGGTCAAACGCCAACACAAACGGCGCCGGCGTGCCTCGCATATCAATATAGGGTGCTTCGGCGCGGTCTAGCCACAATGCAAATCGGTTTTCTTCTCCTTGATTGGTCGAAGATATCTCTATCTCCAACCGTTCTCCTCGGTTTGTTTCAATTGGGTTCGTTAGAAACATAGTGATCGGGCCATTATCAGTAACATCCCGACCGCTAATGGTAAACGACTCGACCAAGCTTCCATCGCGACTAAGCCTAACTATCACATCGTGCTCTAAACTAGATTGGCCGTAGGTTCCCAACCAAAAGGTGAAATTGTCCAAGCGCTCTTGATTAACAACGAATTCGCCGTGATACGGTGTGCTCGATGCTATGGGGTCAGAAGGAATATTATCACCCGGTATGCCGCCGCCCAAAAAAGTAGCGTCGCGAATCATGTACTGTCGAGCCTCTTCAACTTCCCCAGGAAGCCATGGTTGCATTTTAATTAGTGTGGTTGGCAACGTGTCGGTCCGCCAACGTTCCAACACGACCACATGCCGAGAAAATTTTTCACGCCCCATTTGACGCCACGCCTCAGCGGCAGTAGTAAGCATCCTCGGATAAACATGGTGATTGATCTGCATAATTCCATCGTCAGCTAAATGAGAGAAATACTCCTTATAAGCTTCAACGGTCTGTAAATATGCAGCAGCTACAGCACCGGAACCATCCGCCATGCTTGAACTAGTGTGATTACTAAACATTTGCATCACGTCATACTTTTTGTCACTCCCTCGCAAAAAGGTTCTTCCTTCACCAACCCTATAATTAACTGTCGGGTGATTGAATATCTTGCCCCCATAATCAGAATATATGGTACTCGCTGCTTCGACCATTTCACCAACTAATTCAATCGCATCTACATGCCTCGCTTTAAATACTACCGCGGCCTTGGTCTCCCCGCCCGCCGCCGCGCCAATAACCAGCACGTCTGGCTCGGTTCCACGGCGTAAGTAATGCACCAATGAATTCATTCCAAAATAGAATGTGTCAGGGTTGTTAGCAATTTCCTGATCATAAACAGTATAGTCGCCATCAAACTCTATTAACCAAGACCCCTGCTGACCTCCGTCCAGTGCAAAATTCAGTGCAGTTGGATTCGCCCTAAATACCTCAACTTTAGATACAGGATCCCAGCGGACAAAGTCTCGCAATCCCTGCTCCGTCCAATCATCCACATTTCGCTTATTGGCATGCCCTCGATACTCAATGTAGTCGTCTCGGGTAGACGGAAATACAATCAATCCCAGCGCAACGACCGCCATCAAAACCATTGATAACGTACGGTTACTAAACATAACAGCAGCAATCAAAGTAATACCCGCCACTACAAACTGAATACCGCCAGGCCCATATGGTGTAAGGAGTGGCACAACGATCAGGCAGCCCAACCCCGCGCCAATCAAGTCAAAGAAGTAAAGAGAGTGAACCTGCTCGCTGTAATGCGTCAATATCAATGACAGCAACAACCCAGCAATAAAAAACGGTAATACCAGCACAAGATACAGACCAACCCAAGCTAAGACTTGTTGTATTAATGTACCGTTTCCATTTAAATCAAAAGGCAACCAATCAATTGCTGGCTTTAAAATTAAAGTAGTTATGCAAAACGCTATAAGTAGTTTTGGCATTAAAGCTAGTACTTTTTCTTCACTCTCAACTGGAAAGAGATACAAGTAGATTCCACCTAAACCAAGTGCAAACACAGCAGCGGTTATCACTGCATACCCCATATTGGGCGTAAGAATTACGTCAAACACTCGAACAAGGCTCAACTCTAGAACCAGTGTTGCTAACGCGATTAGGAAGATACCGACCCTAAGCCGGGTATTGGAAACGAGCATAGAACGATTAGTTGTGGTTAGATGGTGATTAGTGGTGTATGGGCAAATTCAATCGTATTGAGACCTAAAGCCGCTATATATCCGCTAGCTTCAAATTCGGCTGGATTATAAACCGATTGACCCTAAGAGCCTACCGCAATTCGGATCTCTACTTGCTACAATAATTACTCAAAAAAATTACCTTGGAGTACGTATTGCTATCTTCACACCATTCTGTTCGGCTGGATAAATGGCTTTGGGCAGCAAGATTTTATAAAACCCGCCGATTAGCCGTTGATGCAATCCAGAAAGGAAAGGTTAAGATTAATGGAGAAAAGTCGAAACCTGCCCGAATGATAAAACCAGAGGATTTGCTTTCTATTAGCCAGGGACCTCACCATATTGATCTGACAGTAACGGGGATGGCTGATAAGCGCGGCCCTGCTAGGGTCGCACAAACGCTTTATCAAGAAACTTTAGAAAGCAAAATTAGAGGACAAAAGCTTTCACTTCAGCTTAAAACCGCGGCACAACAAGTGATCTTTGACCAGAAGAAACCAGATCAACGTAATAGAGGACTTTCTCGCAAAGCTAAGCGAGGTGATTAAAAACTAAAACGTAGAGATAACCTTGTCTATTTCCGCTCGTAAGGAATCATAATCTAATGCCACCGGGAATTGCGGGAACTCTCGGATCACATTGTCCGGTGGGCAAAACAATATGCCACCCTCAGCCTCACTCAACATACTCGTATCATTGTACGAGTCGCCAGCAGCAACAACCTTTAAATTTAGTCCATGCAATGCCTGCACAGCTTTACGTTTCTGATCCTGCTGGCGAAGCTTGTAATTCTCAATAACGCCACCATCGCCTATCATTAATTCATGGCATAGGATGGTTGGCCAATCAAGCTGCTTCATTAATGGTGTTGCAAATTGATCAAAAGTATCTGAAAGAATTATTAGTTGATGTTCCGCTCTCAAATCATCCAGAAATTTCTTTGCTCCGGGTAAAGGCTCAAGACCGGAAATTACACTCTGAATATCCTGTATTCTAAGGCCGTGCTTTTCCACTAGCGCCAAACGATAAATCATTAACTCATCGTAGTCAGGAATATCCCGCGTGGTCTTTTTTAGCTCTTCAACGCCCACTCGCTCTGCCACGTTGATCCATACTTCCGGAACCAACACACCTTCCAAATCAAGACAAACAACATGCATTTATACGTACCTCTTCTCGTTCCAAAGTATTCTCATCTGTAACTTCAATAAAACTAAATAATGATGAATTTAAATCGGGCGCAAAGGTACTGTTTTGTGCATAAAGGTGCAATAGTAAAGATAAATTTGTACAGAAGAATGGTCCGGCCTAGCGTGTTTGGCGAATTAAACGCACAATCAACTAAAAGAATCCGTTGAAAATGAAAAAATTGTGAATCCCATAGCGCCGCTCTCGCTTTACATCCACCTACCGTGGTGCACACGAAAATGTCCGTATTGTGATTTCAACTCTCACGAATTGAGCGGTGCGGTAGACGAGGACACATACGTGGTCGCCTTACTTGATGATCTGCAACAAGATCTCAAACTCGTTGACGGACGAGAGCTTCAAACCATATTTATTGGCGGCGGAACTCCTTCACTGTTTTCTGGCAATGCTATCGCCAAATTACTTGATGGTGTGGCTAGGCGCTCGAATTTCGCTCACAATATTGAAATCACCATGGAAGCCAACCCAGGTAGCAGCGAACTAGAAAAATTTTCTGCGTTCCGAGCAGCAGGCGTTAACCGCCTTTCTATTGGTGTGCAAAGTTTTAGTCCAAAGCACCTTAGCTCTCTCGGTCGAGTGCACAGTAGCAATGAAGCCTTGAGCGCAGCAAATGCTGCACAACAAGCCGGTTATGAACGAATCAACCTAGACATTATGTATGCTTTACCTGGCCAAACGCCCGCAAACGCCCGCGAAGATATTGCGCAAGCCATCGAGCTAGACCCTGAACACCTTTCTTGCTATCAGCTAACGATCGAACCAAATACACTGTTTCACAAACAACCCCCAGCCCTTCCAAACGACGAACTTGGCTGGGAAATTCAGGAGATTGTTCACGAATCGCTAAGGAGTGCAAACTATCAGCAGTACGAAGTTTCAGCTTGGTCTAAAACAAATGCAGAATGTCGACACAATCTAAACTATTGGCAATTCGGAGATTATCTGGGCATTGGTGCTGGCGCACACGGCAAGATTAGCCAGCCTGACGGCTCCATCATTCGTTATTGGAAACAGAAACAGCCAAAGCGCTACTTAAAATCCGCCCAAGACAGCAGCCGCTTTGGCGATCACAAAACCGTTTCCGATAAAGAACTCGGTTTTGAATTTTTGCTAAATGCATTACGCCTAAGAGAAGGCTTTACCAAAGGTCTTTTTGAGCAAAGAACTGGCCTTTCGATTAATTCTTTACAGCCAATGTTAAGTGAACATATTGAAAAAGCTTGGCTATATGAATCAAACGCAAAAATTAAATGTTCCGAGACTGGTTATCGATTTTTAGATCAGCTACTAACCGATTACTTGCCGCCGGTCTGACCTATTCACTTACCTCCTTTACCCATCTCAAATCTACGCCTCCCTAATAATGCGGTGGTTTCTCATCCAAAACGGCCTCTGCCTCGGATTGCAATGCGCTTATCTGACGATACTTTTCTTTCAATAGTTCATTAACGTTTCGCATTTCAATTAACTCACGCTGCTGACTAGCTAGTGCATCATTGAGTTGCTCCACATTATCTTCAAGAAACGCGAGCTTTTCCTGAAGCCGTGCAAATACTTCAGCCTCGCGGTCTGACTTAGACACGAAATGACTCGGATAATTTTTTAGGGATCATAACGCCTTTAATCCTTGTATATACCGGCATACCATCTTTGAACGGCGGGTAGTCTTCCCCACCAATTAACGGTAGTAAATATTCCCGACACTTTTTGGTGATTCCAAATCCATTTTTACTAATAAAGCTTTTTGGCATCATCTTCTCTTTGTTAGCGACCTTCGATAACGCTATCTCACCCGTGGTCCAAGAGTACTTACTGGCGGCCTTTCTATTAATGGTAACCATCACCGAATTCTTACCTTGTAGCGCATATTCTACCGCTGTTTTTCCGACAGCGTATGCCTGATCAACATCAGTTTTAGATGCTATATGCCTTGCCGCACGCTGCATATAATCTGCAACTCCCCAGTGATACTTATAGCCTGTCGCTTCACGAATCATATTTGCAACCACCGGAGCAACACCGCCAAGTTGCGCGTGCCCAAAAGCGTCGGTGGTGCCTGCATCCGCCAAAAAACGACCTCGATAGTCTCGTACCCCTTCGGACACGACAATAGTTACATACCCGTAGCGCTTCACCTTGCGCTTCACTTCATTGATAAATTCTTTTTTCTTGAACGCAACCTCCGGGAATAAAATAACTACAGGTATGTCATTTGCCGCGTCAGCAATCAACCCACCAGCGGCCGCGATCCAACCCGCGTGTCGACCCATCACCTCCAGCACAAACACCTTGGTAGATGTTTCACACATACTAGCCACATCGTAGCTGGCTTCACGGGCCGATACCGCAATATACTTTGCTACGGAGCCAAAGCCGGGGCAACAATCCGTGTAGGGCAAATCATTGTCTACCGTTTTAGGTACATGTATTGCTTGAATGGGATAGCCAACAGTTTTAGAAAGCTGAGATACCTTTAAGCAAGTATCAGCAGAATCCCCGCCGCCGTTGTAGAAAAAGTAACCAATATTATGGGCCTTAAAAACTTGTATTAGGCGCTCATATTCAGCCCGATTCTCTTGCAAACTTTTAAGCTTATATCGACAGGACCCAAAAGCACCAGACGGCGTGTATTTGAGTCCAGCTATTGTTTTTACGCTTTCTTTCGAGGTGTCTATTAGCTCTTCACGCAAAGCACCAATAATTCCGTTCTTACCTGCATAAACCTTACCAATTTTGCCTTTGTTTGCTCGCGCAGTTTCTATCACCCCACAGGCGCTTGCATTAATTACCGCTGTAACCCCACCAGATTGTGCGTAAAACGCGTTGCTAGATTTACTCATTAATAATCTCCAGAAAAAGCGAGTTTTGTTTGTGTTTTTTAGGCAAACTGAAGATATTGATTCTCCCACATCAATTCTGCGTGGCATAGCCGCTCATATACATGAATAGACAATATTAAAGTTTTGGGTTCCCATAAAAAATTTTCGATACAATATCGCCGCGCAATGGTGTGGCTTTTTATTGTTATTTTCTTATTTAGCGCCACACCGATGCTTCTACTACGCTATTTAGATCCACCAACTAGCAGCTTTATTTTACAGAACGAAAAAGCTGCTGGCCGGCGAGCGACTCGCGAATGGCTTGCCTTAGAAAATATTTCGGAATCACTACAACTCTCGGTAATGGCCGCAGAAGACCAAAAGTTTCCATTCCATCATGGCCTAGATATTCTACAAATACGCAATGCGCTTCTAGCAAACGAAACAAGAAGCAGGCCGCTAGGAGCGAGCACTATTACGCAGCAAACAGTTAAGAATCTATTTCTTTGGGGCGGACAAAGCTATTTTCGAAAAGGCGTTGAAGCCTGGTTAGCTGTTTGGATGGAGTTACTTCTTCCAAAATATAGAATCATGGAAATCTACCTAAATATTGCCCAATGGGGACCTACTCATTATGGCGCTAAAGTCGCGTCGTCTAGGTACTTCTCGCTGGATGCTGCAGTGTTAACTGACTCACAAGCCGCGCTGCTAGCAGCTGCCTTACCAAGCCCCAGTCGTTCTAATCCAGGCCAACCAACCGACTATCTAAAAGCACGTGCGGATGCACTATTAGACGACATACAAAGGCTTCGACAACAGGGTTATATAGTTGGGTTGTATCTTTAGGGTAAACCTGTGAACACTATGACGAACCCAGCGCCCTTTCCTCTTAGGCCTGAGAATGCGAAAATCGCTGTATCCGTCGATAAGCAATAACCACAGACTTAAGACTAATGCCTGAATATCCACCCCGCACTTATCCCTATAGCCGTCCACGTCGAAATCGCAAATCTGCTTTTATTAGAGATCTAGTTCGCGAAACATCACTGCAGCCAAGTGACCTTATTTTGCCAATATTTGTGATTGAAGGCCAAAACGAAACACAGGAAGTTGCTTCGATGCCCGGTGTAGAGCGCTTAACTATCGATCATCTGGTCGACAAAGCAAAACACTTGGACTCACTAGGTGTACCCGCTGTCGCGCTTTTTCCGATTGTCGATCACGCTACAAAATCTTTAACAGCAGAGGAAGCCTTTAATCCTGATGGGCTTGCTCAGCGAGCGGTGGCCGAACTAAAAAGCGCCGTTCCCGATATTGGTGTAATTACCGATGTAGCTCTTGATCCTTTTACAACTCACGGTCAAGACGGTCTGATCGATGATCATGGATACGTACTCAACGACGAAACAATAGAGGTGCTTATGAAACAAGCACTCTCTCATGCCGAAGCTGGCGTCGACTTAATCGCCCCATCCGACATGATGGACGGTAGAGTTGGTGCGATTAGAGAAACTTTGGAAGAAGAGGGTTTCTCTAATACCGGCATAATCGCGTATGCAGCAAAGTACGCATCTGCTTTTTATGGCCCGTTTCGAGACGCTGTCGGTTCAGCAAAAAATCTCGGCGGTGAAGGCAAGCACACGTACCAAATAGACCCGGCAAATTCAGATGAAGCCCTCCAAGAAGTGGCCGCGGATATTCAAGAAGGTGCGGATATCGTCATGGTTAAGCCCGGCTTACCGTACTTAGATATCGTGCACCGTGTAAAATCTACGTTTCAAATACCGACTTTTGTTTACCAAGTTGGTGGCGAATACGTTGGATTAAAAGCGCCTGCGCAAAACGGTTGGCTGGACGAACGAGCGGTCGTACTGGAATCCTTGATTTCCATCAAAAGAGCAGGGGCCGATGCCATTCTTACCTATTATGCAGAACAAGCTGCTGAGTGGATAAGCGAATAGCAATTACTCCAGCTCAAACTCAACAAACACGTTCGCGTTCACCCGCTCTGTTCCAAAGTTTTCTTCCGGTACTGCCGCAGCATCCATCGATTCCGCTCGCATCATCTGAACACCAGTGAACACAGGGGCCTGGCTTACTACAGATCTGTCTACAATACGTCTAACCGACCCTAATTTGCGCCCCAAGCGGGCCGCCAAAAAGCTCGCATTTGCAACGGCATTGTCTGCAGCCAAGCCTAAAGCAAGCTGACGCCCTTCATTCGGGTTGGAAAACCCAGCCGTCGTGTTGTCAATGCTGCCAACCCCAGCTGATAGCAATGCAGCAACTATTTCAGCATAGGAATCTAAATCACGAACCGTTACTACTAGCTGTCGAATCACTCGCTCACCTTTTTTAACTTGGCGTTGTTTCTCCCATGCGAATTCCGGGTAAGCCCGCAAACTCTCACCTTTAATATCTTCAGATTCAATTCCTAAACCTTGCATCGCTGTAACGGACTTTTGATAAATTTCATCAACTCGCTCTTTACTCGTTTTGAGCGTTGACGATAAATGACTAATACTCGCCGATACCATTGCCAAATCCGGCTGCACATCCACATGAGCCTGGCCGTTTATCTCTATAACATTTGCCAAACTATTTGATTGCTCCTGTGCCTGTACAGGCAGGAACGCGTGACAAACCACCCCAACCAACCACAAGTATTTATACATGTTTTATCTTTCGACCTCTTTCGTTATTGTTCTAACGTTATCTTAACCACAGTCAATGTAGTGTTTTACACCGATTTGGGCTGCAATTTGTTGTTGATACTATGCTCTTTTACATGCAAGCAGGCATCCATAAATACTTTTGTTAAAACTAGTAGAATCAATAGGACCAAGTGATGCCCAAAATAATCAATAACAATTGCACCTAAAATTAGCGTGATGTGAAGTAAAAACACCCTCTTATATGGTTCAACGGGCATTGAACTGGCTTTACGAAGCTTATATTCACCTTTGCGAATGAAATTATCAAACAGAGAGAAACCATGGCTAATTGTTAAAGCGAACATGCCGAACAAGAACTCCTGTGGAAAATTTGGCCACACCGACAGCACCACATCAGCACCCATCGTAAACGGCGCGGGAAGCAAACTAGCGGAATCAACTACCTCAATACCCAATAAGCTTGACAGAAAAACTCCATGAATCGACCAAAACAGACCATAGTGAAAGAAAAAAAACAGGGCAGTAAAAAAGACATCTTTGAATGGCTGTGATCCCCCAGTAATAAATATTTTTAGTATCGCGTAAACACCGATAATCAGGTTTTCCAACCAAAACAGCACCATTATCACGGTCAGGTTCCAGGACCAGTAAACCACACCGATAATCGGTAATACGTTGGCCAATAACAATGCTATTAGCGACAGCTTTTCTAAGTATTTGGCTATCACTAAGAATCTATTTTTGATTTCTCGCCATCAGCATTCAAACAAACAAATGTAATATTAGTCTCAAATAACGTTGTGCCAGTTTCATGTCCCTGTGAATATCGCTCTCCGGTAACGTTCACGTGATAACTCACTGACGTAGTCCCCGTCCGAATCTGTTCACACTCAAAACAAAGGATTTGTCCACGCTCAATCTGGTGTTTAAATTCAACCTGATCTAAACCAATTGTTACAAACTTGCGCCCCGGCAGGTCGAGAGAAACACGAATGTAAGCAATCTCATCTATCCACTTTAGAAGATTGCCGCCAAAAAGATATCCGTAGTCATTTAGATGTTCCGGTAAAACTATCTTGTAATGATGCATCTTCTTTGGCATCCGCGTATCGTAACATTGACCCGACAATAAGGCTCGCTGGCTTGAACCCCTTGAGATTCGGAGTGATTGTTTCTTTCAATGGTCTTAGCCATATAGACAACTGCAATATATAATCTGCGCCCGACAACTAGCGCGCTACAGCCAATGAGTCTTGTACCAACCGACATTAAGTTAAACCAAAAATCGCGTGTCTTAACAATTCGCTTTAGCGAAACCGTGGCTTTTGACCTTCCTTGTGAGTTTTTGCGCGTTCACTCGCCGTCCGCCGAAGTAAAAGGGCACGGAAAAGGACAAGAAGTACTTCAGCTGCGAAAAGAGAAAGTAAATATCACCGCCATCGAGCCAGTGGGTCATTACGCAATCAAACTGGTTTTCGATGATAATCACGATTCTGGCCTATACTCGTGGGACTTGTTACATGATCTCGGGGAAAATAGAGCCCGTTTGTGGGCCGAGTATCTTAATAAACTTTCCGAGAGTAATGTCGTTCGCCAAAGCCAGGCAAGCGATGTTCTACTAGTCTCCGACTAAGATAAAATTAACTCAAAACTAATCAGGGCTAGTCGATGAACGATAAAGTCACACACTTCGGATTTAGGGATATCCCGAAAGATCAAAAAAGCAAACTGGTCGGGGAGGTCTTCCACTCCGTAGCAAACCAGTACGATGTAATGAACGACGTAATGTCCTTTGGCGCACATCGATTGTGGAAACGCTATGCAGTTTCACAAAGTTCAGTGAAAGCAGGCAGTACCGTACTAGATGTCGCAGCTGGAAGCGGTGATTTATCATCACGGTTTTGCGACCGTGTTGGCCCTACAGGACGGGTGATTGTTACTGATATAAACGAGTCGATGTTGCGCGTGGGGAGAGATCGCCTAATCAACGATGGTTACAGCAAGAACTTAAACTTTGGTTTGGCTGACGCTCAGTTTTTACCATTCCAGTCTAATTTCTTTGATTGCATAAGTATAAGTTTCGGTTTGCGAAATGTAACGGACAAATCAACGGCATTAACTTCTATGTACCGTTGTTTAAAACCAGGTGGTAGATTATTGGTTTTAGAGTTTTCTACCCCGGTGCTTCCGTTACTCGCAAAGGCTTACGATCAATATAGCTTTAACGTTATCCCAAAAATGGGTGAATTGATTACCGGTGACAAAGCGTCGTATCAGTATCTGGTTGAATCTATTAGAAAACATCCTGCGCAAAACGAATTGAAAAATTTGATGCTCGAATCCGGTTTTGATCATGCTCGATATCATAATCTTACTGGGGGTGTTGTTGCCCTGCATATCGGCTACAAGTACTAGCGCATGACATGTTATTAGGCTTAATAGAAACCGCTGGGAAAAACGTTCTCGCAACTGATCCCGATTGTCTATCAGCTTTATCTGCAATGTCAGGCCAAGTTATCGCCTTTGAAATACAGCAACTTGAAAAAACTTTGTACTTAAGGCCTGTCGAAGATGGTATTGAAATCGAGCTGGATAGTGACATCAAAGCAAATGTTACGTTTAGTGCAAAACCAGATGTCTTTCTGCGTTTAGCTAAAGACGGCCTAGAGAACGCGGAATACGCTCCAGGCGAACTTGAAATTAGTGGAGATGCCTTGCTCGGGCAAAAGTTTGCCAAAACTCTAAGCAATATCGATATTGACTGGGAAGAGCTGTTATCACAGCACATCGGTGATGTTTCTGCCCGTCTGGTAAACAAGGAACTACAAGTTATTTTCAATTGGGCAAGCAAACTAAACACTCAAGCTCAGGACGAGTTAACTGAATTTCTTCTAAATCGGACTGAATTACTCGCTAAACCAGATGATGTAAACGCGTTCTTAACCGAGGTGGATATTCTTGAATCTCAAACGGAGCGATTTGCCGCTAAGCTCAGTAAATTTGCGGATAACTTATGAACTCCCGATTCTCTCTTTCCACAAATCGTATTAGTGCATTTTTTCGCGCCGTTCGCATTGTCCGCGTATTGTGTAGCTACCGCCTATCACGATTTCTCAAACTAGGCCCTGGTAAATTGCTCAGCCCAATATATTGGGTTCTTTCTATTGGTAGCAGTCGCTCTGAAAGCGAAGGCACGCGAATACGACTTGCATTACAAGACTTAGGTCCCGTATTTGTTAAGTTTGGTCAAGCCCTTTCAACACGACCGGATATGCTTCCTGAAGACATCGCACATGAACTAACCTTGTTACAGGATGCAGTACCCCCTTTCGATGGTGCGGACGCACTTAAGATTGTCGAGAGCTCGCTAGGAAAATCAAGCGCTGCGCTATTTACACAATTCGACCTGGAGCCACTAGCCTCTGCTTCAGTAGCACAAGTACACCTAGCAGAACTATTAGATGGCAAAGAGGTTATCGTAAAAGTACTACGCCCCGAAATAAAGATTATTATCGACCGAGACCTCGGCCTGCTCTACACGCTAGCCTCGCTCGTTGAAAAGTATTGGGAGCAAGGCCCACGGTTACGGCCAGTCGACGTTGTAAAGGAGTATGAATCGACCATTCATAGTGAATTAGATATGCGAATGGAAGCCGCGAATGCCGCCCAAATGAAGCGAAACTTTGAGGGGTCCGATCTAATCTATGTTCCAGAGATATTTTGGGATCTAACGGATGAAAAAGTTTTAGTTATGGAGCGCATTCATGGGACTCCGATTCGAGAGATTGACACCTTGACCGAGATGGGTGTTGATATGCGAAAGCTTGCACATGATGGCGTCACCATTTTCTTTACTCAAGCTTTTCGAGATGGGTTTTTTCATGCAGACATGCACCCCGGAAACATTTTTGTAGCAGAGAACGGACAATATAGAGCGGTTGATTTCGGTATTATGGGTACATTAACTGAAGCCGATAAGCACTATCTCGCACGAAATTTTATTGGGTTTTTTAATCGTGATTATCGCGCGGTTGCAGAGGCGCACATTCAAGCCGAATGGGTACCCGCGGGTACACGTGTCGAAGAGTTTGAAGCTGCCATTCGCACCGTATGTGAACCTATTTTTGCTAAGCCAATTAGCGAGATTTCCTTTGGTAAGTTTTTACTACAGTTATTTCAGACGGCTCGTCGATTTGAAATGCCCATACAACCTCAACTTGTTTTACTACAAAAAACACTACTGAATATTGAGGGCCTCGGGCGCCAGCTTTATCCTCAACTAGACCTTTGGGAAACTGCCAAACCATTCCTTGAAAACTGGATGGAGGAGCAAGTCGGGTTTACTGCATTGCGCAAGAAAATGGCTGCAGAGGCTCCGTTCTGGGCGCAGCAGCTACCAGAAATCCCATCGAAAATTCATGGGTTTCTAAATGATGTGCGCGAATTGCGCATAACCAACCATCAGCAACAGCAGATCATCACTGATATTCAACAACAGCTTGTGAATCAAGAAAATTCACGACGCCGCATTTGGGCCTCAAGTCTTATTTTTATCACTGCCGCAACTACCTTAGTTTTGTTGCTAACTGGCCAGATCGTGCCGCCAGAAATTTATAGAAGCTATTGGGGCTATGGGGCATTTAGCCTAATGTTAGTTAGTTTTGTGGCAATTGTACGAAAACCCCGATAAAGCGCTTGTGCTCAACCCTATATGAGACGTAAATTAGACATTTATAAATCTCTATTTAATTGAGGAAAAAGAAATGGGTCTATTTGATTTTGCAAAAGATTTCAGCGCTGGTATTGGCGCAAAGGTGTTTGGGGTTGGAGACGCTGACGCCTCCTAGCAGATTTATCAGCACCTTGTGGATAATAATCCCGGAATATTTGACTTCAAAGTATCAATGGAAAATGAAGAAGTTTGCGTAGAAGGTCGCTGCACTTCAGCAGCCGCTAAGGAAAAAGTCATTCTCGCTGTAGGCAATATGAAAGGCGTATCGTCGGTTAATGCTGATGCTGTGACAATCCCTGACGAAGAATTAGCTGCCGCAGAAGCCGCCAACGTCGAGTATTACACTATTGTCTCTGGCGACACCTTGTGGGGAATATCCAGCAAGTTTCTTGGCAACGGCTCAAAATATATGGAAATATTCGAAGCCAATAAGGAAGTGATCCTGGATCCCGATAAAATATTTGTTGGACAAAAGATACGAATTCCAAAAGACTAACGTAAAAATATAGCGAGCAAAACTCGCCAAAAGTTGCGATGTAAGTCATTCGACATCATCTTTACTTATACTAGGCCGCTATACGCGGCCTTTTTTACTGCAAGCAACCGCCTTCTAACACAGTATTACCCGTTAGTTAGTCCCTTAAAATGCCTTTGGTATAATTCTTGACTAAAACACTGGGTTTTACTAGAATTCCCGACCCTTTTAGTCAGGATTGTTATTTCCGCTTATGAAGCTTACTACCAAAGGCCGATACGCTGTAACTGCCATGATGGATCTAGCGATTCAATCAAGCGACTCTCCTGTGGCTTTAGAGGAGATATCCGGGCGGCAAGACATTTCTCAATCCTATCTTGAACAGCTATTTGCTCTTCTACGGCGCGCTGGCTTGGTAGAAGGCATTCGTGGTCCGCACGGCGGGTACCAATTGGCACGTGATGTTAATGAAATATCCATCGCTGAGGTTATTTCAGCCGTTGACGAAAATATTGATTTAACCTGTGGTAACGGCAGTGCCTGTAGTGGGGACGCCGACCCCTGCCTAACACATGGCTTGTGGTCCACCTTAAGCGATCAAATTTATAGCTTCTTACATGGGATCAAGCTCGGTGAGCTTATTAAATCCCCAGAAGTACTAAAGATCTCCCAAAGAAAAGAGATCGGCCGTGTTGCTGATATTCCAGTGCACTCACAGTAGGAAAAACAAACGAATATGGGCGAATCAACACAAGAACTGGACGCGCTGGTTCAGCGCGAATACAAAGAAGGTTTTGTAACCGACATTGAATCGGATACTTTACCTCCTGGGCTGAACGAAGACGTTATTCGAGAAATATCTCGACGGAAAAACGAACCTGCATTCATGCTGGAATGGCGTTTAGACGCCTATAGAAAATGGCTAGATATGCCCGAACCCGAATGGGCACATATAAATTATCCTAAAATAGATTTTCAAGAGATTTCCTATTTTTCTGCGCCAAAAAACCCCGACGATGGCCCTGAAAGCCTCGATGAGGTTGACCCCCGATTGTTGGAAACCTATGCAAAATTGGGAATTCCATTAGAAGAACAAAAAATACTAGCAGGAGTAAAGGGCGCAAATATTGCCGTTGATGCAGTATTTGACAGCGTGTCAGTTCGTACTACCTTTAGAGGTAAGTTAGCGGATGCTGGGGTAATCTTTTGCCCAATATCCGAAGCGCTACAAGAACACCCTGAATTGATAAAAAAGTATCTTGGTTCTGTTGTCCCCCAAACGGACAATTACTACGCTGCGCTAAATTCTGCCGTGTTTAGTGACGGGTCTTTTGTCTATATCCCCAAGGGCGTTCGATGCCCAATGGAGCTATCAACATACTTTCGTATAAACGAAATGAACACGGGTCAGTTTGAGCGCACGTTGATAATTGCTGAAGAAGGCTCTTATGTAAGCTATCTCGAAGGTTGTACCGCCCCAATGCGCGACGAAAACCAGCTACATGCGGCCGTAGTCGAATTAGTCACGATGAAAGATGCTGAAATCAAATACTCAACCGTTCAAAACTGGTACCCAGGAGATGAGTACGGTAAAGGCGGAATCTATAATTTTGTTACAAAACGAGGTGCTTGTCGTGGCGACAATTCCAAGATTTCTTGGACACAGGTAGAAACTGGCTCAGCGATCACTTGGAAGTATCCAAGCGTTATCCTTTATGGAGATCATTCGGTGGGTGAATTCTATTCCGTCGCCCTTACTCACAATATGCAACAAGCCGACACTGGCACCAAAATGGTTCATATAGGAAAGAACACTTCCAGCACGATAATTTCTAAAGGAATTTCTGCTGGGCGTGGTCAGAACACCTATCGCGGGCAAGTTAAGATATTGCGTGGTGCTGATGGCGCCAGAAACTACTCTCAATGCGACTCCTTGTTAATGGGCGACCAATGTGGCGCTCATACTTTCCCATACGTAGAAGTTCTAAACAAAACCGCCAACCTTGAGCACGAAGCTACCACCTCGAAAATATCGGAGGATCAGCTTTTCTATTTACGCCAACGGGGCTTAAGTGAAGAATCCGCTGTATCAATGATCGTAAACGGCTTTTGCAAAGAAGTTTTTCGAGAACTACCAATGGAATTTGCAGTAGAAGC
>DNHK01000383.1 GCA_003485905.1 Gammaproteobacteria bacterium
GACACCGGCCTGGCAAGCTTTCTGGGGGCGCGTCAGTTAAGTTCTCTCCCGCTACTGTCATTCCCGCCGGGATCTCGTCTTGGCCGCAGACCCAAGACACCGGAGAGGTTGGTGACTCGTAGACATATACCGGTCTGATAGACACGATTTTACCTACTAGAGTAGGATGAACTTTATTGCCGAGAGTCAGGTGGATCGCCCCATCAGAGACCTCCATTTGTTTTAAGTAGTTACCAATGATTCGTTCTGGCTCCGGAAAGCCTGCTGCTGCATTATCAGTCGGGAACCCTCCGTCTATCGCATATAGCGCGGCTATTTGATTTTGATAGTTGCTAATAAGGTCAAGAGACTCAAGGACCTGAATCTGGGAGATTTCGCCAGTCCTAGATGGCAAAGCAAGGAATGCGAGTATGGCAACTACTCCTACTACCGCCATCAATTCCAGTAATGTAAAGCCGGTAGTCGCGGTGTGTTTGTCAGGAATCTTTGAAGCTATTCTAATCAATTATTTACCAAAGCCTCGCTGGTTGAGAAATTATCTAGCCAATTGTGTAAATCAGCCCACATATGTTGGGTCTCAGGTGTATCTGGAATTTCATAGGAATGTTTAAGCTCGATTGTAATCACCGGTACGTTGCGTGACATACCAGCGTAATTACCTAGGGAGCCTGGAAAAGTACCTAATAGATAGAGGTTTAATGGTCCAAGTGTTCTAGGGGCAATTGATAAATCATTAGAGTCGAAGTCAAAAATTCCTAATGGGGCGTGTACAGAAATAATTGCATCAGGGTCGAACTCCTCAATTTGCTGCATGAGCCATTGAGTTTCAGGCTCGCTCGCAGGCTCGACACCCGGAAAGTAGCGTTCGTTACTTCCTTTCCCTTTCCAGTATTTGTCTGCTTGAGTTAACCAGTTCGGGGTGGGTAGATTGCGATTTAAATCGATCCCATTAGCATTGGTTCGGGTAGCACGAGAGCTTAGAATGCCGTCTGGATTGGCGGCTGGTAATACTCGCCACAGTGTATTCGGTGAGGGTGAACTATTTAGTTGGGTGAGCCAACTAAATACTAATTTTATAGAAGACAACTCGTCGCCATGCTGACCACCCACCAGCAAGATTCGTCGGTTGCTAGGTGTTTCAAATATCGGCTTTACTTCCGCGTATAAAAGCGGCCGACCCTGGGCGGAGGTGATTTTCGATGGATAAAGGCCATTATTGGTGCATGCCTCTATTTGTAATCCATTGAGCTTATCCGAAAGGCCTTGGCACAAATTATCAATTTCTGAGCGCTCGGAAGGTCCTAATGCTCTATAAGTATCTTCAGACTTTTCAATTGTTAGTGGGTTGGCGAACTCCATGCCACCTAATAATTTGTCCACAGGTTCTTCTAGCGCACTGATGCTCGCACTGATGCTCGCAATCAGTGAGAAAATCAAAAATTTGCAGTATTTTGTCGTTTTTCTACTGTGAACCATGCGTGCATGATTGTTCCAATGAGATCGTGAACGCAATCCTAGCAAGCATTGTTGGGCTATTCAAAAAAGTTTAAGATTTCCATCCTTGGTAAAGCGCCATTTTCACTAAAATATTTTAGAAGCGACAAAATGCTAGTTGTTATTTGAGGCTAATTAGCCCCTCAGACTAGCCAATCTGTTATCACTTCTCTAATTTTGTTCAGTCCGTTTCCTTTTAGCGATGAAAATAGTTGTACGGAAAAGTTTTCTGATTGGTCCACAACGGTATTGGTAACTTTAAATAGACTTTGAGCTGCTTTGTTACGGCTGAGCTTATCGCATTTGGTGAGCAGTAAATGGGTCCGAATGGCGTTGTCTTTGCACCAGGCTATCATTTGTTGATCCAAATCCGTTAATGGGTGCCGAGAGTCCATAAGTAGAACCAATCCGGTTAAGCTTTCTCGATTACCGAGGTATTCGAGAATCGATTGCTCCCATTGTTGCCTGACCTTCAACGGTACTTTCGCAAACCCATACCCAGGAAGATCAACGATTCTCGCTGAGTCAGACAATTCAAAGAAGTTAATCTCTTGCGTCCTGCCGGGAGTTTTGCTTGTCCTTGCTAGCTTTCGCCTATTCATAATGCAATTAATCGCACTTGATTTTCCGACGTTTGAGCGTCCTGCAAAGGCTACCTCAGCCCCAATGTCCTCTGGCATGTGTGATTGTTTTGTAGCGCCAAGTAAAAATGTTGGGTTGCACAAAAGTGCGGGAATGGGTGCATTTGAATTATTCATATTGAATTTGTAGCGGATAACGCTTAAATATTGCTTTGAATTTGCCCTAGCTATTGTCGCTTATTTCACGACATGATATAAACCGTGCCTCGTTTTAATACCGTGTTTTTTTGCTAAAATATTGGTTCAAATCACGTTTCGTCACCAGGTTTTGTAGATTTAGAGTTGGTGCGGAATTTATGGAGCATTTATTAATGTTGTTTAAGTCAAAAATTTCAATTTTCGTGAGTCTGCTTATTCTATGTTCTCCGATTAGTAGTCAGGCTGCTGGGAGTATCGAAGCTGGTAAGCAGAAGAATGCTCTGTGCGCAGCATGCCATGGCGCAGACGGCGTTAGTCTAGTTCCACTGTATCCTAATTTAGCGGGTCAGGTACCGGGTTATATTGCAGCACAGTTAGCTGGGTTTAAATCAGGTGAGCGAGTATCGCCAATCATGGCACCGTTTATTATGGCGCTGACTGATCAAGATATGGCTGA
Organism: Gammaproteobacteria bacterium; assembly: GCA_003485905.1. GTDB lineage: Bacteria > Pseudomonadota > Gammaproteobacteria > Arenicellales > Arenicellaceae > UBA10349. The sequence goes on from DNHK01000383.1 coordinate 2,731, forward strand.
CCTTGACGCTTTTTATGCTTCTTTGGACCCAGTGGCGCGGGCAATCCCAGAAGGATTGGAGGAAGTCGCCCTTGAAGGTCAAAAAATTTATCGTGGCGGATTTGCGGAGCGCGAAATTGCGTCGTGTATGAGTTGTCATGGCCCTAGTGGGCATGGGATCCCGACTCTCTATCCGCGAGTTTCGGCACAATCATCTGATTACTTACAAACTCAATTATTGGCATTTAAGAAAGGTGAAAGAACGGGCTATAACGATATAATGTCTAACATTGCCTTTGGTTTGTCTGAGCAGCAGATTAATGCTTTAGCGATTTATATGTCTGGTTTGAACTAGAGTAATAGTTAAATATTTTTATGAGGCGGCCTGCAGTAGCAAGGCCGCCTTTTTTATTGTCTGATTAACTCGTAAACTGAGTTACTTTTTTGGCGCTAAGGTGTGGTTTTGATGGACGACTGGTTGGAGCAAATAGATGGAGACTCGCTCGTTCTGGTGGCTACGACTCGTTTGTTGCAGAGCGTACAGCGCGAATATGCACTTAAGCAGCAAGATCGTGGGCAGCTGGTCTGGGAAAGCCCCAAGGTATACACCTGGTACGAATTTTTGGCCGAGCAGTATCGATTGTGGTCGCGGCGCCAAGAACATGCGCCCCTTTTACTAAGTACAATACAAGAACGGCTGCTATGGCAAGACGCTCTTGGCGTTGCTCTGCGTGGTCAGTTGGCCTCGAATATTGGCCTGATGGATCAAAACAAAGCATCAAAAACAGCCCAGCGAAGCTACATGATGATGCAGGAGTGGCATATAACGCATGAGCAATTGCACGGTGTTGACGATCAAGATGGCCTCCTATTTGCGGATTGGATAACAGAATTCACTCGATTGTGTAAAGCTAACGGTTGGGCTGGTACTGCTTCGTTGAATGCTTGGGCACTCGAAAACCTAAGTATTTTTGTAAATACACCCCAGTGTTTATGGTTGGGATTTGATTTGCTTACGCCCGCTCAGCGACACTGGCGAGATATGTTGGTGGATAAAGGGCTTCGGAGTATTGAAGTCTCTTTAACCAATACAACTAGGCCACAACAGATCATCAAGTATCCAGACTCTTTAACTGAGTTAACCTCTGTATTTCGGGAATGTAGAGGTGAGTTGGAGCGTGATCAGAGCTTGCGTTTGGCTGTAGTAGTACCGCGATTGGAGCATCTATTGCCGCAAGCTAAGCGTGCCGCTCGACAGGTTTTCTATCCAGCTGCAGCGCCGCGAGTATTGCAATCTAACCATCCAATATATGAATTTTCCTTAGGTGAGAGTTTGGGGGATCAACCACTGGTTTTTGCTGCTCTCAACCTTATCTCGGCTCTTGGCCAAAGCCTGCATTATGATCAAGTAACGCACATCTTCGATTGCCCTTGGTCTGCAGTAGGAACAAACTTGATAAGTAAGAAGTTAGTAAGGAGCTTGCGCAGGTATTCGAGTAGTACATTTACTTTGTCGTATTTACAACGGCAGCTGGCAAGCTTGGATGAGTTTGGTGAAGCACCGGAGGCATTTAATCATCTAGTCAAGCTTCAGGAAGGTTTGCCTCGACGGCAATCACCTGATCTTTGGGGTAAGGTTTTTTCTAGCGTTCTGGATGGCGCCGCATGGACGCAAACCTGCGAGCTAGATTCTACAGAATTTCAACAAAAAGAGGCGTGGGAAGGTCTTTTGCGGGAGTTTGCTTCTTTAGGCAGCATTAAACCGAAACTTGAGTTTTCTGAGGCGCTTCAGCTGTTGCGTGAACTATCAAGCGCCCCTTTTCAAATTCAATCAAGTAATGCGGCGCTGCAAGTTATGGGCGCTCTTGAAGTGGCAGGTCAAACGTTTGATAGGGTATGGTTAACCGGATTGAACGGTCAAGACTGGCCCGGTCATATGCGGCCGCACCCATTTGTTCCAGCTTTTCTTCAAAAATTGGCGGGTGTACCAGATGCAGACCCTGAAAGTTTTTATACTCGGGCTCAAAATATCTTGGTGCGAATATTCGCCGCAAGCGAGATTGTGACGCTTAGCTATTCAAGCGGGAGAGATAACCTTTCAGCGAGCAGATTGTTAGGGGTTACGAAAACTGTAATTGCCGGACCTTTGGAGAAAGTCAATCAAGCCTCATTAAAGGTAGTTTCGGATGTGTCGGGTCCAACGCTTGGGCAGGTTAGAGGTGGTTCCCAGATTTTTACAAACCAATCAAAGTGTCCGTTTAGAGCTTATGTTACACACCGTTTGGGTGCGATAAAGATTCAAGATCAGTCGTTGGGGTTAGACCCAGCCGAGCGTGGAACATTAGTCCACCGTGTGCTTGAACGATTTTGGGCGGCCGGTGATATGCAACAGGACCTGGTAGACGAGTCAGTAGTTACAAGTAAGCTCGAGTGCGCGGTGACGGATGTATTAGCTGAGCAGAGTTATTCAGCCGGTGATTTGCGTGGAGCGCAGTTGGAATTAGAGCGTGAGCGCTTGATCGCACAGATTCAATCGTGGCTGAAAGTTGAAAAATATCGCGAATCATCATTTACTGTTAGCGCAACAGAGAAAAAATTTAGTGGGTCGATATTTGGTATCGATGTCAATTTAAGCCTTGATCGAGTCGACGATTTGAAAGACGGCAGTCGATTAGTGCTTGATTACAAAACAGGTACACCGGTGCTAAGTGATTTATTTAGTGATAGACCTGAGGAGCCACAGCTTCTACTTTACCAGGTTGCGTTAGATCAACAGGAGTCGGATGCAAAAAAAATCGGCATCGGCTATGGAGTTATTAATAGCAGTAAAACAAATTTGGTTGCTGTATTGCCCCAGGGCGAGGATGTTTCGGTTATTGGAGGGCGCAAGCCGTCGGATTGCAGCAAATGGGATTTGTTGGTGCCGAGATGGAAACGCACGATAGAGGTACTGGCTGACGAGTTTAACGTAGGCTATGCGGCAATCACACCGTCTAAAAACGCTTGCCGGTATTGTGATCTAAAAGCCGTTTGTCGCATTCAGCAATCCCGGCCTGAGGTGGAAACCTGATGGCAAGACCAGCTGACTTGTTGGTTCGGAAACAGGTGCTCGATCCCACAGAGTCATTCATTGTTCAAGCGCCAGCCGGTTCAGGGAAAACATCGCTGCTTACGCAGCGCTATTTAACGCTGCTGGCGCGGGTGAATAAGCCGGAAGAGATTTTGGCAATTACTTTCACCCGTAAAGCCGCAGCAGAAATGCGTGAGCGAATTCTTGAGGCATTGCAGTGCGCCGCTGATGGTAGATCGGCAATCGAACCTTATGAAAAGCAAACCTTGGTACTGGCGCAGGCAGCATTAGTTCGAAACCATCAGCAGAACTGGGACATCTTGACCCGGCCTGAACGATTAAAGATAAATACAATAGATGGCTTTTGCGCCCAAATGGTTCGTCAAATGCCCTGGTTAAGTGGTGTAGGGGCACCATTAAACACAACTGAGCAGCCTGATAGTCTGTACTTAGCGTCGGCTCAGGCCAGCGTCGCGAGCCTTACTTATTCGAATGGACGATTCAATGATAGTTTGAAAGCAGTTCTTCGCGCACAAGATAACAATGTTGATCGGGTGGTAAAACAAATTGCGGCAATGTTGGCGCGGCGTGACCAGTGGTTGCGACATGTGTTCGATGGCGAGTTCGGTGCTGGTCAGGAGCAGTTGGCAGCGGCATGGCGCGAAGTGATTGACGAACAAATCCAGGAGGTTTCTGGTGCTTTGGAACAGAAATTTGTAGAAAGGGCGATTAGTGTGGGTGCCGCCGCCGCCGAACGATTGCCTGCAGACAAAAAAAAATCTGAGATTATTAATTTGCTGGGTGTAAAGCGTATGCCGGTGAAAGGTGACGCTGCAATTCGTGTCTGGCGTGGGCTGGCTGCGATGCTACTTACCAGCCGTAAGCCTCGTAAAACAGCTAATGTGAATTTGGGGTTTCCTGTTGGGGATGAATTTGCAAGCGCAAAGAAAGACGTTAAGCAATTATTCGATGAACTTGCAGCTGATGATCTAGCTGTTGACGCTTTAAATCGGTTGAGCGAACTACCGGATAAGGAGTTTGATGAACAACAGTGGTTGCAGTTACAGGCATTAGCAGATGTTCTGAAATTAGCGGCTGCAGAATTGAAGCTACAGTTTATTGCAAATGGGGTGGTGGATTTTGCGGAGGTTTCTCAACGAGCATCCCATGCTTTGGGTTGTATCGATGAGCCATCGGAGCTAGCGTTAAAACTAGATTATGCCCTTACGCATCTTCTGGTAGATGAGTTTCAAGATACTTCACATAGTCAGTTTGAGTTGTTGGAAAGCTTAATGTCTGGCTGGCAGATAGACTCTGGTAAGACGGTATTTTTCGTCGGTGACCCGATGCAGTCAATTTATCGGTTCCGAGAAGCTGATGTCGGTTTGTTCCTAAGAGTAATTGAAAAGGGTATCGGTGATTTTAAGCCGGTGTATTGTCAGCTTTCGGCGAATTTTCGTTCTGATCCTGCGCTTATTACTTGGTTCAATCGGGTCTTTAGACAAAGCATGCCGGCAGATAGCGATATTGCTTTGGGTGCGGTTAGTTATAGTGATTCCACCGCAGGGTGTGAATCGTTCGATAGTAGTGGAGTGTCTGTTCGAGTTTGCGAGAATCAGGTTGCGGAAGCAGAACAAGTGGTAGAAGCAGTTTCAGAATGCCTACAACGCGGCGATCAGAAAATTGCAGTGTTGGTGCGAAGTAAAGCTCATTTGGCAGAGATTCTTCCAAGGTTGCGGAGTCAGAGTATTCCCTATCATGGCGTAGATATAGATCCATTGCAGCACCAATCCGCACTGATTGATTTGCGTTTGATAACAATTGCGATAGTAGAACCTGAAGACCGAATTGCTTGTTTAGGCTTGTTACGTTCGCCACTCGTGGGATTGTCCCTAGCCGAAATAAAGGCACTAGTCCAAATCGACTATGAGGGGAGCCTGTGGGATTGTATAAATGATCAAAGTCGTATTTCTACGCTTGATCAAAATGCACGAGCGCGCTTGTCTCACCTAAATACCCTAATGTCTGAAGCGATGGTAATGCGTAAAAAGTTCCCCGTGCAGCCGATAGTTGAGTACGTTTGGCATAACCTTGGAGGCTTACAAACGATGGGCGGGGTCGGTTCATCGGATATTGATTCGTACTGGCAGTTGTTGGATCAACTCGGCAGTAAGGGTGAACTATCAATCGCCGATCTTGAATTACGGATCGAAAAGTTGGCCGCTACCGAAACGCCGCAAAACGATGACGTTCGGGTTGAATTAATGACAATACACAAGGCGAAGGGGCTGCAGTTTGACTCGGTTATTTTGCCAGGACTCGCACGCAAAACACGAAGCGACGACCGTGCTTTTTTAATGTGGTCTGAGCAGCTTATACGTAGTTCTGGTAAGAACCGTCTCCTGCTTGCACCACTTTCCGGAATGGAAACTGATGCGCATTACGCTTACTTGAGCGGTCAGCAAAAGCAACGTTCTAAGTATGAACTGCAGCGGCTCATGTATGTAGCGTGTACCAGAGCTAAGCGGCATTTGTATCTCACAGCTGAGTTGCAGTTAGATAAAAACGCAGAGAGATACCAACCGCCGTCAAGCGACAAACCATTGCATCATCTGTGGTCTGCATTGGAGAGTGAGTTTCAGTCGAGCGACTTAATGGCGGCTGTTTTACCGAATGCCGAGGATAGTGAAGTAAAGCTAAGGTATTTATCTGATAGTTTTCAGATTCCACAGTATATACATATGCCGTGGCAGCAAAATAGCGAGGGCGTTGTTGCGGGTGGTGCGTCGCTGGAGTATGACTGGGCTGGTGATACGGCGCGTCAGGTTGGCCAATGGTTGCACAATTGGTTGCAGGTCGCATCTGACTCGAGCGCACTTCACAACATTCCTTCGCGCAAAAAGTTAGTCGGCGAATTAGCGATACTGGGAGTTACAAGTTCCGAGTTAGATCTGGCAGTCGACCGCATAATTACTGCATTTTCAGCTATGCAAAACGACATCAAGCTGCATTGGATACTTGATCAGAAAAATAAGGTTTACAACGAGTATGATGTAAGTTTTGTGGGCAGTAACGGAATTGAGCGAGTTCGAATTGATCGTACATTTGTAGAAGATGGCGTTCGCTGGATAATTGATTATAAAAGCGGGCAGCACTTGAGCTCTGACTTGAATGGCTGGCTAGATCAGGAGCAATTCCGACATGCGCCTCAACTCAATCGTTATGCAGAGGTGCTTAATAAAAAGCATGCAATGCAAACGCGTTTAGGCATTTATTTTCCAATGCACGCCAGTTGGCGTGAGTGGGAGTATACTTAGCGGATACTAGTGGATTGCGTACTCCTAGTGACGCGTTATTTAATAGCTTTTATATGTGTTTAAAGGCCACTAAATCATCAATTGTGACAAATTGGAATCAACGTCCTTGGGCTTGTATTTGGAATACTTGGCTCATATTTACAATGACCTTAAGGCCACTTTAATTATTAAGTTGTAAGCTCGGAAATGTCTGAAGAATCTAATCAACGTCTTGTTATCGCTATTTCGTCTAGAGCGCTTTTTGACTTAGAAGCAAGCCACAAGGTGTATATCGAGCAGGGCGTTGAAGCCTATTGGCAATACCAAATTGATCACGAGAACGAGGTCCTGGAACCCGGTGGGGCCTACCGGCTTGTTACCAAACTTTTAGGTCTAAATGGAATGGGTGAACCTCGTGATCGTGTTGAGGTAATTCTATTATCTAGAAATTCTGCAGATACAGGCCTCAGAATATTCAATTCTATTACGCATTATGAATTGCCTATAACCCGTGCTGTGTTTACCAGTGGCGCTAGTCCGTTTCGTTATGTCGAGCCATTTGCAGCGGACCTGTTTTTGTCGAATGATCCAAGTGATGTTGGAGAAACATTAAATGCTGGGTACGCGGCTGCGACAATATTGCCATCTTCTGTCGGCAATGATGCAAGAGAAACCGAAAAGCTAGTGATGGCGTTTGACGGTGACGCGGTACTTTTTTCTGATGAGGCGGAACGAATTTACAAACAGAAGGGCCTTGATGCTTTTACTGAATCGGAAGTGGCATCGGCGAAACATCCCTTGCCCGGTGGGCCGTTTAAAAATGTGCTGGCGGCAATTCACGCTATTCAATCGGACTTTCCGCCCGATCAGTCTCCTATTCGCACGGCTTTAGTAACGGCTCGTGCAGCGCCTGCGCATGAACGTGTGATTCGAACTTTACGGGCTTGGAATATTAGAATTGATGAAGCTGTATTCTTGGGTGGGCTTGATAAAGGGGAATTTCTTCAAAAACTGGGTGCAGATATATTTTTTGATGACCAACAGGGGCATTGCGAGTCAGCGAGTAAGCATGTACCAACTGGCCATGTTCCTCATGGGGTTTCAAACGAATAAGAATTTATGATTAAACAGGATTGTGGTGCTCTACAGATAGATAATAAATTATCGGTTGATCAGTAGGGGGGCAGAAAAGCACTAATATTACTGGTAAAGTAAGTGCATTATTAGAAATTACTCGCTCACTTAAGTGCATAGAGCGCTACTGAGAAGACCATAGAATGTCACAAAAAATAATCGCCCCTTCTATTTTGTCTGCTGATTTCGCGCGTCTGGGTGAAGATGTCGATGCAGTGCTTTCCGCTGGTGCTGACTGGGTTCATTTCGATGTAATGGATAATCATTTCGTGCCTAACCTTACGATCGGACCAATGGTTTGCGCGGCGTTGCGTGATTACGGTATTACAGTACCGATTGACGTTCATTTAATGGTTAGCCCCGTAGATGGATTGATTGCTGATTTCGCAAGCGCGGGAGCTAGTTACATAACCTTTCATCCCGAAGCATCACAGCATGTAGATCGGACATTGCAACTTATCCGTGAGGCAGGCTGTAAATGCGGCTTAGTGCTAAATCCAGCGACTCCGCTTAGTACTATTGAGCTGGTTCTTGATCAACTGGACATGGTATTACTGATGTCTGTTAATCCAGGGTTTGGTGGTCAGTCCTATATTCCATATGTTACAGAAAAAGTTCGAGCACTTCGTTCGATGATCGATCAATCTGGGAAGGATATTCGTCTCGAAGTCGATGGCGGGATTAAAGTTGAGAATATTGGCGAAATAGCGGCTGCGGGCGCAGATACGTTTGTCTCTGGGTCGGCTATTTTTGACGAGAACGATTACGCTGATGTTATAAAAAAAATGCGGGCAGAAATGAGCTGACCAGCTGTAGATAACGACTTTAGTGAAATGTTGTTACGGGCGGGCTTAAAGCAAAGCCGAATATTTTCGAGTTGCATGCCGGCTGATTTGGTTTGCGCTATTATTAAAGCGGATGCAAAAACCTTCAGCAATTCTATTCGATCTTGATGGTACCTTGGTGGATAGCGTGTCTGATCTTGCTGACGCTGTGAACCTAGCGCTGTCAGATTTTGGTCTGCCAGTCAGAAATATTGAGCAAATACGCAGTTGGATTGGCAATGGCGCAGAGAAGCTTTTAGTTCGTGCAATATGTGGTATCGAAATTGTAGATACCACGAGATCTGAACTTCAATTTTTGGAGTTTGATGAATTGTATACGGCCTTTAAAAAATATTACTCTAAACGGGTTTTTGAGTCCTCTCAGCTCTACCCAGGTGTTCGCGAAACGTTGCAATCTTTGGGTGATCACGATATTAGATTGGCAGTGGTAACGAATAAACCTGTGCTACTAGCAGAGAAATTATTGACTGAAGCAGGCCTGAGGTCTTTTTTTAGCGTTGTTGTCGGGGGCGACTCGCTGGCCGTTAAAAAGCCAGACCCAGGTCCGTTAGTATATGCGTGCGCCCAACTATCGGTGTCGATTGACCAAACAGTCATGGTCGGAGATTCGGCAAGCGACATTGGCGCTGCAAATGCGATCGGGATGCCTATTTTGGCAGCCAGTTGGGGTTATACCCAAGGATTGGACTTGACGAAAGCGAACGTAACGGCAATCATACGCCGGTTCACTGAAATCCCAGCGCTGGTCGGACTTTAGATGAATAAGATAGTAAATAACGAGTAATACTAAGCAGAGAAGAATGATCATTATCAAATCACAAAACTGGATATGGCGAGCATGTTGGCGAAACAGCTAGTGCACTGCTTTCCTTTGGTTTTTTATTTGGTGATGAACAATGAATATAGAAAAAGATGATCTTCTCGCGTTAGTCCAGCAGGGCTACACCCATATACCGCTAGTGATGGAGACACTGGCAGATTTAGATACCCCGGTTAGCACATATTTGAAGCTGGCTGACGCCCCTTATACATACCTGTTTGAGTCGGTTGTGGGTGGCGATGAGTGGGGTCGATATTCAATTATTGGATTACCAGCCAAGGAAGTATTTCGGGTTTTCGGCAATGCAATTTCCCGTGAAATTGACGGCGTTCAGGTCGAAAGTTTTGAGGCAGTGGATCCACTCGAAGAAGTTCGTAAGCTACAAAACTCATATCGCGTGGCACCCGTCGATGGTTTGCCCGAGATGTTCGGTGGACTGGTCGGGTTTTTTGGTTATGAGAGTATTGCCTATATTGAAGGCCGGCTCGCTAACCAAAATAAACCTGATGCCATTGGTGCGCCTGACATTATGCTGCTTATGTCGAAAGACGTCGTGGTTTTCGACAACCTTACAGGTAAGGTTTTTATGGTTACGCTGGTTGACTTAAGAGACTCAGATGATTTTGAGGCAGCGCACGCCAGGTTGGATACCGTAAGGCTAGGCTTACAACAGAGTCTAGGAGTTGCAATTGGCGAGCAACGTGAATCTACTACTGAGCCGCCATATAAAGTACATTTTTTGCAGGATGAATTTGAGCAGGCTGTTGAGCAGTGTCGTGAGTACATTCGCGATGGTGAAATTATGCAGGTGGTTTTATCTCAAAGGATAGAGATGGAATATACCTCTGCATCGATAGATCTATATCGGGCACTGCGAACAATTAACCCATCTCCCTATATGTATTTTATGAACATGGGGGAATTTCAAATAATTGGATCCTCACCAGAAATACTCGTTCGACAGGAAAACAATAAGGTAACGGTTCGCCCGATTGCCGGTACCCGGCGACGCGGCAAAACTGTTGAAGAGGATATCGCGCTAGAACAGGAATTGCTGGCGGATCCCAAAGAGCGTGCGGAGCATTTGATGCTAATTGACCTTGGTCGTAATGACGTCGGTCGTATTGCAGAAATTGGTAGTGTTAATCTAACTGACGAATTTATTATTGAGCGCTATTCCCACGTCATGCATATTGTTTCAAACGTTGAAGGATATTTACGTGAAGGCATGGATTCGATCGATGTGTTTAAAGCGACCTTTCCCGCAGGAACCGTAAGTGGGGCGCCGAAAATCCGTGCGATGGAAATTATAAATGAACTTGAGCCAGTCAAACGCGGTATATACAGTGGCGCTGTTGGGTATATAGGTTGGAATGGGAATATGGACACCGCAATAGCTATACGTACTGCAGTTGTTAAAGACGGTCGTTTGTTCTTGCAAGCCGGAGGAGGAATTGTGGCGGATTCTGTGCCGCTATACGAGTGGAAGGAAACGTTGAAAAAGCGTAAGGCGATAATGGCGGCCGTTGAGATGGCTGGTAATGGTTTAGGGCGGTTGAAGCGATCTAGTAGCGATAGGATGAATCAAGAGAACGGAGGAACTGAATAATGTTAGTTATGATTGATAACTACGATTCATTTACCTATAACCTTGTTCAGTATCTTGGCGAGCTTGGGGAAGAGGTTCGTACTTTCCGCAATGATGAAATATCTGTGGCCGAGATCGCTAAACTCTCACCAGATCGAATTATGGTCTCTCCGGGGCCAGGCACCCCTGACTCGGCTGGAGTATCACTAGAGGTTATAAAGTATTTTGCGGGTAAAGTTCCTCTAATGGGCGTTTGCCTGGGTCATCAGAGCATCGGGCAGGCATTTGGCGGAAAAATAGTACATGCCATAGATGTCATGCACGGAAAAACATCAATGGTAGAGCATAATGGGTCAGAACTTTTTGCGAATATCCCATCGCCATATCGGGTTACGCGTTACCACTCGCTGGTTGTTGAACGTAAAAGTTTACCCGCAGAATTTGAAGTGACGGCCTGGACTAGCGATGGAGAGATTATGGGGTTACGTCACCGCGAGATGCAATTAGTAGGCGTGCAATATCATCCGGAGTCTATTTTGACGGAACATGGTCACCGCTTGCTACAGAACTTTCTTGAAATGTAGAGTAAGTGTTGCGATTGCCCTTAGGAATTAATAGCGAAGAGAGACCAAACATGAAGATTCAACAAGCGATAGCGAGAGTATTAGACAAAAAAGATCTATCCGCAGAAGAAATGCAATCGGTAATGACACAGCTAATGACAGGGGAAGCGACGCCAGCACAAATTGGCGGATTTTTGGTCGGTTTGCGCATGAAGGGTGAGACCGTTGAAGAGATTACGGCTGCTGCTGAGGTAATGTCATCCTTGGCCAGTCATGTTGAGCTGGATGTACCAAACTTGATCGATATTGTGGGTACTGGGGGCGATGGTGCGAAAACTTTTAATATATCGACTGCCAGTACGTTTGTTGCTGGGGCGGCTGGTGCATACGTCGCGAAACATGGGAATCGTTCTGTTTCTAGTAGTTCGGGTAGCGCCGACTTATTGGAGGCCGCAGGGGCAAATTTGAATTTATCAGCACAGCAGGTAGCTGAATCGGTGAAAAGTACTCATGTAGGTTTTATGTTCGCACCAAATCATCACGGCGCCATGAAACATGCAATTGGGCCACGGAAAGAAATGGCTGTGCGTACGGTTTTTAATGTTTTGGGGCCACTAACAAACCCGGCCAATGTTAGACGACAGGTTGTAGGCGTGTTCTCATCTGATTTGGTTCTACCAATAGCACAAGTACTGGCCAGGCTGGGAAGCCACCATGCCCTGGTAGTGTGCTCAGAGGACGGTATTGACGAAATCTCAATTGCGGCACCAACTAAAATAGCGGAATTGAGACATGGCGTAATAAAAGAGGAAACCATATCGCCTTCTGATTTTGGACTGCGAGGAGGTTCTATTGATCAAATTAAGGTTGATGATGCACAGCAGTCTTTGCAAATGATTAATCAAGTATTGGAAAATCGAGCAGGACCCGCGCGCGATGCTGTAGTGATGAACGCAGGGGCGGGTATTTACGTGTCCGGATTAGTGGAGTCTCTAAAAGATGGAGTAACAAAAGCAGAGCAGGTGATTGCCGATGGCTCAGCGTTATTAGTACGGGATCAGTTCGTTGCGTTTACTAATAGTATTTAGGCGATTGGTTAATAGGACGACGTAATGCATTTGGCAAATCTTGAAGCCGATAATGCGTTGAGTCGCATTGTCAAATATAAGCAGCAGGAATTACTTGACGCTAAGGCTGCGTGCGCTCTTAGTGAATTAGAGCGCGCGGTGTCGCAGCAATCGGGCGCCCGAGGGTTTGTACAAAGTATTGAATCTACGCTATCTAATAAAAGACCGGCAGTTATAGCAGAAGTAAAGAAAGCCTCCCCAAGCAAAGGCGTCATTCGAGAAAACTTTTTTCCGGCAGAGATCGCTGCAAGTTATCAACAAGGAGGTGCTACTTGTTTATCTGTTTTAACGGACCAACATTTTTTTCAAGGTACTAATGCCTATCTGAGGCAGGCAAGAGACGCTTGTGAATTACCTGTTCTGCGCAAGGATTTTATGATTGATGAGTGGCAGGTATGGGAGGCCAGATCGCTAGGAGCAGACTGTATTTTGCTGATTGTTGCTGTGCTTGAAGATGAGCTGCTTCACTCGATGGTTGGGCTCGCGCGCGAGCTTGATATGGACGTGCTAGTTGAGATACATGATGATCAAGAATTACAACGTGCTTTAGCATTGGACACGCGCCTTATTGGGATTAATAATCGAGACCTCCGTACCTTTGAGACATCGTTGGAGACAACAACCCGTCTGCTTTCCCAAATCCCGATAGATCGAATTGTCGTAACTGAAAGTGGTATTCATACCAAAGACAATGTGCGTTATATGAGGGATCATATGGTTAATACGTTTCTAGTCGGGGAGGCCTTTATGCGAGCTGACGACCCGGGTGCTGAGTTAACTCGTCTGTTTTACTGAGGATATTATGCAAGCAACTATAAAATTAATAGACGGGGTTAGCTTTGAAGGCGCCGCCGGCAGTGGTCATAGTATTGTGATGGATGGCCCTGCAGAATATGGCGGTCAGGATAACGGCATTCGTCCGATGGAGGCCGTTCTGATCGGAATGGGCGGCTGCGCTTCTTTTGACGTAGTGCATATACTGCGCAAAGGTCGGCAGGATGTCGCTACTTGCGAGTGTGAGTTACAGGCGGAGAGAGCTGATGAAGATCCTAAGGTATTCGTTACGGTAAATATGCACTTTCGAGTAAGTGGTGAAGGTTTAAAGGACGGTTTGGTTAAGCGTGCAGTTGAGTTGTCAGCAGAAAAATACTGTTCTGCATCAATTATGATTGGCAAAACTGCTGACATTACCCATAGCTACGAGTTAGTTTGATGTTACGACCGAGCCATGCGGGACTGCGACATGTCGCTCTAAACGTTATAGACCTCGAAGGCATGGAGCGTTTTTATACAGATGTTCTTGGTTTTGAGCTTGAGTGGAAGCCGGATGAGGATAATGCCTATTTATGCAGTGGTGTTGATAATTTGGCGCTCCACAGGGTGCCGATCGCTTCTAGAGCTGGTCTGCAAGCGTTGGATCATATTGGGATAATTATTGATGATATCGATGACGTCACGCATTGGTATAATTATATGAAAGAGCATGGGGTAGTCTTGCATAACGAGCCAAAAACGCATCGCGATGGAGCTCGTAGTTATTATTGCGCTGATCCAGAAGGAAATACAATTCAGGTCATTTTTCATCCGCCAATATCTGGTAAAAATTGTTAAAAAGACGCTGACTGCGACATTTATTCAGCACCACGGTAACCTTTGATTGCCGTAAAAAGAGGGTTTATTTACATGGCAACTGAAAATCGATGAAGGTATTAGTGATAGGTGGTGGTGGTCGCGAACATGCTTTGGCCTGGAAATTGGCGCAGGACAAGAACGTTGACAATGTACTACTCGCACCCGGTAATGCAGGTTCAGGAAGTGAGCCTAAAATGCAGAATATTTCTGTTTCAGCAGAAGATATCGATTCTCTGTTGACAGTAGCCAAAAAAGAGAAAGTAGATTTAACGATTGTCGGGCCGGAGGCGCCGTTGGTGATGGGTGTTGTAGATCGGTTTGCTGCGGCTGGGTTGCGCTGTTTCGGGCCAAGCGCAGGCG